>DATLHD010000123.1:0-5793 GCA_035540075.1 Gemmatimonadales bacterium | reverse complement strand
TCTCGAGCATGGCCCCTTCGCTCCGCTCAGGGTGACATTTGCCCCTGTAAACACGCATTTCCGCGTCAGTACCCTGTCGGCCCCCCCGGCCTCTCCCTAGATTTCCGCCCCGTGACTTCGCCTTCTCCTTCCGCCGATCTCTCCAAGCTTCGCATCAATCGGGACGCCCCACCGCCCGGCGTCCGCCGCGCGCTGGGCCGCAACCTGGCGATCGCCGCGCTCGCCTTGATCCTCATCGTGGGCGCGGTCTTCGCGCTCCGCGGCGGCGGGGGGGTACCGGTGCAGGTCGTCACGGTGGCCGCGGCGAGCGGGGCTGAAGCCGGAAGCGGGGGAGCTGGCGCTAGCGTCACCGCCAATGGCTACGTCGTCGCTCGGACCCGGGCCTCGGTATCAGCCAAGCTGGCTGGCCGGATCGCGGACCTCCGGGTGAGCGAGGGCTCCACCCTCCGGCGCGGGGAGATCATCGCCACCCTGGAGAATGCCGACTACGAGGCCCAGGAGGCTCAGGCGAAAGCTGCCGTGGCCACCGCCCGCGCCGAGCTGGTCGAGGCGCGCACGGCGAGCGAGGTCGCCGCCCGCGAGGCCGAGCGGCTTCGGGACATGCGCCAGGAGAAGGCCGATCTGGTGTCGGAGCAGGACCTCGACGCGGTGGAAGGACGCGCCAGGCAGGCCGCGGCGCGGCTGGAGGCGGCCGACGCCAGGCTCAAGGCGGCGGAGGCGAGTCGGCGATTCGCGCAGGCCAACCTGGAGAACACCGTCATCCGCGCGCCGTTCAGTGGTACGGTGCTCCGGAAGGAGGCCGAGATCGGCGAGGTGGTTGCCCCGTCGGTGGGCGGCGGACTCACCCGCGGCGCGGTGGTGACTATGGCCGATCTCACGACCCTCGAGGTCGAGGTGGACGTGAACGAGGCGTATATCGCCAGGGTGGAGAAGGACGGTCCCGCCACCATCACGCTCGACGCCTACCCCGACACCTCGTTTCGCGGCGCGGTCCGGCAGGTCGTCCCCACCGCCGACCGCCAGCGGGCCACGGTCCAGGTGAAGGTGAGCATTCTCGACCGCGATCCCAGGATCCTGCCGGAGATGGGCGCGAGGGTGGACTTTCTCGAGGATTCGGTTGCATCGGCTTCGGACACGGCCGCGCCCGCAGGTCCGCCGAGGTTCCGGATCCCGGTGGCGGCCGTGCGCGAGGTGAACGGCGAGAGCGTCGTGTGGCTGGTACGGAACGGCCGCCTGGAGCCGCGCACGGTGCAGGCGGGGCCGGTGAGCGCCGGATTCCGCGAGGTGCGCTCGGGACTGGCCGGGGGAGAGCAGCTGCTGGTCGGGGGCGTGGAGAAGCCGGAGGCAGGCATGCGGGTGAAGGTCGGGAAATAGGCCGGCATGGTCCCCTTCCCTCCACTCAGGGTGACAATCAAGGGAGAAACCAATGGCCCTGGTCGAGATTCGTGACGTCCATAAGGTTTTCCAACGAGACTCAGAGCGGATCGAGATCTTCACCGGTCTCTCCCTCGACATCAACGAGGGCTCCTTCACCGCCCTGATGGGTCCCTCCGGGTCGGGCAAATCCACCCTGCTGAACCTGCTCGCCGGGCTGGACAAGCCGACCAGCGGTACGATCCGCGTGGCGGGCTCCGAGGTGAGCGCGATGACCCCCGGGCAGCTGGCGGCCTGGCGGGCGCAGCACATCGGGTTCGTCTTCCAGAACCTCAACCTGCTCCCCGTGCTCACCGCCTACCAGAACGTGGAGCTCCCTCTCCTCCTCACCACGCTTTCGAAGAAGGAGCGGGACGAGCGGGTGCGGATCGCGCTTGGCGTGGTGGCGCTGGGCGACCGGCTCAAGCACTATCCCCGTCAGCTCTCCGGCGGGCAGGAGCAGCGCGTCGCCATTGCTCGCGCCATCGTGGCCGACCCGACGCTGGTGCTGCTGGACGAACCCACGGGGCAGCTGGACGCGAAGAGCTCGCAGGATGTCCTCGGCCTCCTCCAGCAGCTCAATGCGGAGTTCAAGAAGACCGTCATCGTGGTGACACACGACGCCAGGGCCGCGGAGCGGGCGAAGACGGTGCTCCTCCTGGAGAAGGGGATCCTGGTGGAGCGCCAGGCGGTGGCGATGGTATGAAGTTCTTTCACCTGGTGCTGGCCAATCTCGGTCGGCACAAACGGCGCACGTTCCTCACCATCGCCAGCGTCGCGCTGGCGCTCTTCCTCTTCGCCTCGCTCCAGACGGTGGTCACGACCTTGGAGCGAGCCTCCCAGTTCGGCGGCGCGCGGCGGCTGGTGATGATGAACGCGAGCGGGTTCATCCTCCCGCTCCCGCTGAGCTACGCCAACCGGCTCAGCGCCGCCAAGGGCATCACCAACGTGACCTGGGCCAACTGGTTCGGCGGCAAGTACGGCGACGACAAGACCTTCTTCGCCCAGTTCGCGGTGGACCCCAAGTCCTACCTGGAGATGTACCCCGAGCTGGTCGTGCCCGAGGACCAGAAGCAGGCCTTCCTCCAGGACCGCTCCGCCGCGCTGATCGGCGTCCGGCTGCTGGACAAGTTCGGCTGGCGGGTGGGCCAGAACGTCACCCTGCAGGGCACCATCTTCCCCGGGGCTTGGACCTTCACCATCCGCGGCGTGTATACGCCGTCGGACGCGGTCATCAACGACGACATGATGCTCTTCCACCACGAGTATCTGGAGGAGAAGATCGGGCGGCCGGGCATCGCCGGCTGGTACATCATCGAGATCGACGACGCGGACAACGCCGCCGGCGCCGCCAAGATGCTGGACGATCAGTTCCGCAACTCCAGCGCGCCGACCAAGACCGGCACCGAGCAGGCGTTCAACGCGAGCTTCGCCACCATGTGGGGCAACGTGAGCCTGCTGATGGGCACCATCGGCCTCGCCGTCGTGTTCGCGATCCTCCTGGTCACCGCCAACGCCATGATGATGAGCGCGCGGGAGCGGACCGGCGAGGTGGCGGTGCTCAAGACGATCGGCTTCACCGATCGTACGCTGTTCCAGCTGGTGATGGTGGAGGCCGGCTTCATCGCCCTGACGGGCGCCCTGATCGGACTGGGCGGGGCCAAGCTGCTGTACAAGCTCAGCAACTTCAACGCCCGCGGATTCCTGCCGGGCTTTGACGTGACCACCCGCACGCTGGTGATCGGCACCGGCATCGCGCTGCTGCTCATGCTGGCGAGCGGGCTGGTGCCGGCGATCCTGGCCGCGCGGCTCCCCGTGGTGCAGGCGCTCCGGAGGGTCGAGTGAAGATCCCGCTCAGCTACAACGCGCGCAGCCTGCTCCAGCGTCCCGTGTCCACCGCCTTCACCGCGCTCGGGATCGCGCTGGTGGTCGCGGTGTTCATCGGGATGCTCGCGCTCGCGAATGGATTCCGCGCGGCCCTGGTCCGCACCGGCTCGCCCGAGAACGTGCTGATCCTGCGCGACGGGGCGGACTCGGAGCTGTCCAGCAGCATCGACCGCCAGGCGGCCAGCATCCTGACCTCGTCGTCCCACGTGGCTGTGGGTGGCGACGGCCGGCCGCTGGTGAGCCCCGAAGCGTACATCGTCATTCCACTGCCTCGGAAAGGCTTCGATACGACCGGACTCGCCAACGTGGTGGTACGGGGCGTGAGTCCCGCGGTCTGGTCGGTCCGCGCGAACCTCGAGATCGTCGCCGGGCGACGGCCTCAGTCGGGCAAGTCCGAGGTCTGCGTCGGAGAGAAGATGGCCGGGCGCTTCGATCACACCGGCATCGGCGAGACCCTGCGCTTCGGCGGCCGGGACTGGACCGTGGTCTGCCGTTTCACGGCCGGTGGCTCGGCGTTCGAGTCGGAGATCTGGGGGGAGAACGAGCAGGTGCTGCCGGTGTTCCGGCGGGAGACTTTTCAATCCCTGACGTTCCGGCTCAAGGACGCGGGCGCCTTCGAAGAAGCGAAGCGAGTGCTGGAGGCGGACAAGCGGATCTCGGTGGACGTGTACCGCGAGGCGGATTTCTACGCCCAGCAGTCGCAGCTCCTGGGCTCGATCCTCCAGGCCCTCGCGATCATGATCACGGGCATCATGGCGCTCGGCGCCGTGTTCGGAGCGATCAACACGATGTACGCCGCCGTGGCCTCCAGAAGCCCGGAGATCGCCGTGCTCCTCACGCTCGGATTCCAGCCCAGGAGCGTGCTGGCCAGCTTTCTCGCCGAGTCCGCGCTCATCGCGCTGGTGGGCGGGGTGATCGGGGCGCTCATCGCCCTGCCGGTCAACGGCATGGTCACCAGCACCACCAACTGGGCGAGCTTCAGTGAGATCGCCTTCTCCTTCCGGATCACCCCGGGCCTGCTGCTGAGCGGCATCCTGTTCGCCCTGGTGATGGGGCTGGTGGGCGGATTCTTCCCCGCGCGACGGGCGGCGAGGCAGCCGGTGGTGCAGGCGCTCCGGTGAGCGACGACCGCCGCAAGGCCCTGGCGTCGGCGGTGATCGTCCTGGTCATCGCACTCCATGCCGTGCCGCTGGTCGTCTCCGCCGAGCGCGGCACGCTCTGGCCGTTCATGGTCTACGCGATGTACAAGCACTCGCGACCGGCCGGGCCGGTCGAGGTGAACCAGCGCCGCATCCTCGCGGTCACCGCCTCCGGGGCGCGGGACACGGTTACGCCCGACCTCCTGGGCGTGAGCATCACGGTGCTGGACCAGCGCTACCACCGCCCCCTGATGACGGGGGACACCACGGTCATCCCCGGCATCTTCGAGCGACTCAATCGCGGGCGGGCCGATCCCTACGTGGAGCTGGACCTGGTGAGCGAGACCTACACGGTGACCGACACCGGCCTCGCGCGGCGGGAGAATCCGGTCGAGACCTACCGCGCCACGGAGGTGATGCATTAGCGCCGCGAGGCGCTGGCTGGATCGCTGGAACGCCTGGTGGTTCCCGCCCTCGTCCACCCTGCACCTCGCGATCTGCCGGATCGTCGCCGTGGGCGCGCAGCTCGTCTGGTTCTTTCCCAATCTGGCGGAGCATATCAACTTCCTGCGGAAGAACGACGAGTTCGTCGACCCGCAGCTCATCACTCGAGTCCTCGCGGCCGTCTTCTCGCGGGACGCCTTTTTCAATCCGACGACCTTCACGATTCTCTACTGGGCGACCTTCGGGTTCGGCCTCCTCGCGCTGGTGGGGCTGTTCACCCGCCTGTCGCTCTTCCTCTTCGCGACGGGCACCTGGATCTTCGTGGCCCATCTCTTCTCGTACGGCGACCGGCATCATACGGAAGCGCTGTTCGCGATCTTCCTGATGGTCCTGGCCTTTGCGCCCTCGGGCGAGCGGCTCTCGGCTGACGCCGCGCTCCGGCGGCGGCGCACGGGGGTAGCCGGGGCCGAGAGTTCGGAGCTGGCCATCTGGCCCCTCAAGCTCATGGTGGTGCTCCTGGGTCTCACGTACTTCTCCGCCGGGATGGCCAAGATGCTGCACAGCGGTCTCCGGTGGATGAACGGATACACGCTGCAAGGCCACACACTGGCCGACGGGTTGGAGCGCGGCTTTCCGTTCGGCATCTGGCTCGCGCAGCAGCACACGCTGGCGATCGTTCTCTCGGTCTTCACGATCGCCTTCGAGCTGTTTTTCTGGGTCGTGCTGCTCGTGCCCCGGCGCTGGGCGCCCCTGCTTCTGCTGGCGGCGTTGCTCTTCCAGGTGGGCCTGTACCTGACCGGCGGGTACGACTTCTTCCAGCACATGGTCCTTCTCGGGTTGCTCCTACTGTTCCTCTACCCCGAGTGGTGGCAGCGAAGGGTGGGTGCGTCGTGAACCGGCGTGACCTTCT
>DATLHD010000122.1:0-4363 GCA_035540075.1 Gemmatimonadales bacterium | reverse complement strand
GCAGGTCGCGATCGAGCTCGCCGGTCGAGCGATTCCGATGGCGATCCTGCCGATGGGGACGGCGAACAACATCGCCAAATCACTCGGGGGCCTGGGGGTGGTGGACGAGCTGATCGCCGGGTGGCGGAGCGCGGAGCGCCGGCGACTGCGGGTGGGCAGCGTGATAGGCGGCCGGGGCACGATGCGGTTCGTCGAATCCGCCGGGGTCGGACTCTTCACCGAGCTGGTGACCCGTGGGCAGGAGGAGGTGGAGGACAACGCCGCAGGGCTCACGGGCCACGAGATCGACCGCGGGCTCCTGCTGCTCCGCCGGATCACCGAGGAGCACGCGCCGCGCTACCGCCGGGTGACGCTGGACGGCAACGACCTCTCGGGCGACTACCTGCTGGTCGAGGCGATGAACATCCCGCTGCTCGGCCCCAATGTTCCGCTCGCTCCCGAAGCCGACTCGAGCGACGGTCTCCTCGACCTGGTGCTGGTCACCGGGCGCGAGCGGAGCGGGATCGAAGACTATCTCCGCGCGCGACTCGGGGGAGCGGCTGCGCGGCTGGAACTGCCGTCGCGCCGCGGGGCGCGCGTGGTGCTCCAGGCCTCCCCTGCGGAGCTGCACGTGGACGACGACCCCTGGAAGCCGAAGCCGCCCGTAGGCGGGGCGGCTTCGGACTGGCCGGAGGACCAAGTGCACATCGCGCTCGGTGGCGAGAGCGACGCGGTGGAGGTTCTGGCACCCCGCACGTAGATCGCCTGCCTACCAGTCCCACGGCCGGTACCAGCCCCGGTACCCGAAGCCGAACGCCGCACTCCGGTAGCCCCACCAGGGATCGTAGCCCCACCAACCGGCGTAGGGGTCGGGGTAGGGAAAGGGACCGCGGACGTACCGCTCCGAGACCACGTAGGTCGCCACAGCGTACACGAACCGCTCGCCCGCAGGCGTCATCTGCTGCACGAGATCGCGGAGCACGTCCTCGGGCTCATCTCTCCCCTCGAGACCGGAGAGCGCCCGGGTGTCCCAGTGGCCATCGCGTGAGAAACGGTCGACCCGGAACGGCGAGCACGAGATGGCGGCGATTACCGTGCCGTGTCCCGCCGTGTCATCGGCGATGAAAGCTTCGCGACCTCCACGGCCCTTGAGCTCGTACTTCTTGCCGGCCGCGATCCGCTGGTCGTCTCCCGGATCGAGCGGGAACAGCACGCGGATTCTGCCGGCAGCGTCCGCGCGCAGGACAATGAGATACGCATCTTCGGCGGCCTTGGCATAGACCTTGGCGCGATCGGTATAGCCGTAGCTCCCATCTGAATTGAACCAGACTCGGATCGGCGGGTCGGTGCTCGGCGTGTTTACGGCGGGTGACGGCGCGATCGCGTGGGAGGCGAGAAACAGCAGTGAGGCCAACATACGGGTGTCCTTGGTCATCCTTCAGGGCGATGCGCCGGAAGACCTTTGTCCTCAGTGTCGGCGCACCGTCACCGTATGCAAAAGAACACCGGCCGCCGCGGTCATGTTCCCGCCTCCAGCGACGCCAGGGGACGTGAGGCATGACGTGACTCCTTGCTCCTCGGCCGGCGCGATCCCGATCGACATCGATCTCTCGGTATGAGACGGGTTCCTGTATGCCCTGGAGGGTGGGTCGGGCAACATCGGCGTGTTGGGCGTCGGAGCAGCGGGCGGTCTCACGGCGGTGACCGCGGTGCCCACGGGGCGTGGAGGCAGCAGCGGGCTCAGGGGATCGCATTCTAGGAGCGGAAGCCGCGAGCGAGCTGCTCAACTCGCTTGGAGGGCTGGCCAGGGTCGAGCAGCAGAACGGCGCGCTGACAATCCGGAGCGACGGATGCCCGCTGGCGGCGACCCAGCGTTACCCGGAGGCCTGCAACGCGATGGAAAGTCTGTTGGGCGAGTTCACGGGACGGCGGGTGACAAGCGCTCTATGGCTCGACCTGAACCGGAAGCGCTGCTGCACCAGCTGCCGGACGGCCAACCGAACGGGGTAGCGGCGAGCCCGCTCAGGCCGTGAGCCCGAATACAGTCAAGAGGATCAGCAGCGCGGCGGCCAGTACCACCAGCCCCGACAATCCCCAATAGAGCCGGCCGAGCGCCACATACTTGGCTCGAACGACCTGCGCGAGGTTATAGGCGATGATCACGACCTCCGCGTTGAGCTGCTCCATGCGAGCCTCGCCCCAGGCCCGCCGGAACGCGTCGAGCTGGTAGCCCGCGATGCCTTCCCAATACAGGATGCCGAGCGGTCCCGAACTCCCTTCATGGCCGTTGCGCAGCAGCTCCGTGTACTGCAGTCGCCGCGGCCGCAGACAGTCCACCGCGTAATACACGAAGAGGAACGTCAGTCCGCCGTACACGCCGATGAAGCTGATCAGCCAGGTTCTCGACGTCGGCGGTAGCTCGCCCAGCAGGTGGGAGCGCGATATCACCAGGAACACGAAGGCGTTCAGCACGCTCATCACCACCAGCGCGTAGCGGGCGCGGTGATCCACCAGCTCGATCACCTGCCGCCCTTCGTCCACCAGCTCGGACAGGATCCGGAAGCGCTCGAAGCTTCCTGGCGGACGCTCCGCGTCCCGCCGCTGCTTCGCCTCCCGCTTCCGCCGCTTGCGCGCGTGCTTGTCGTGGTCGCCGAGTGTACGGTCGGCGCCGGACAGGGGGGCCCCGCCCAACACGGCTTCGAGTCGCTCGTCGACGGAAGGCTCGGGAAGAGCATATCGAGTCGCCATGATTCAAGCCTCGGTGAAGGAATCGCCCGGGTATACGTTGGCTCGGCGGGGATGAAGCCGCGATTAACCGCACTTGAAGAGTCCTTCACCCAGCTGGCCGGCCCAGGGTTCCGGCTCCCATGCTGAGCAGTGCAACGCGTGGCCAGTCACACCGTCTAGGAGCAGCCATGAGCATCGTAAAGGTTCTGGAGGTCATTGCGGAGTCCGACAAGAGCTTCGATGACGCGGCGCAGCAGGCCGTCAAGGAGGCCGCCGCCACCGTGCGGGAGATCAAGAGCATCTGGATCGACAACTTTTCCGGCGTCGTCGAGGGTGATCGTATCGTCCGCTATCGAGTGAACACGAAGCTTTCTTTCCTCATCGAAGGCCATCAATAGCATTGGATCCCGTCTGGCCCCACAGAATCCTTGGCGGCTGGAATCAGGCTGATGAGGGACCCCGAGCCTCCGCGCTCCGCCATTGCTCCACCCGCGTCAGATCGGGCGCAGCGGCGAGCCGCTCGAACACGGCCGCCGCTCCCGCGAGACTCATCTCCGCCTCGGACGCGTCACCCAGCTCGCCGCAGGCGCGCGCGACGAGCATCCGGGTGCGAGCCGCCTCGTAGGGCGCGTCCAGCTCCTGCCAGATCGCATCCGACTGGCGTAGCTCCCCGAGCGCCGCGCGGGCATCTCCCTCGGCCAGGCGCAACGAGCCGTTAGCCCGGGCCGAGAGCGCGCGGAGATAGGGCACCCCGAGGTCGGCGGCGATGGCCGCGAGCTCCGCGGCCCCGGTCCGGGCCGCCGGGACGTCGTCCGCGGCGATCGCCGCTTCCACGCACGCGGCGAGCAGCGTCGGCCGGAAGCGCTGCTCGGTCGACTCGTCCAACGCCCGGCGCAGAGAGACCAGTGCCGTGGCGGGATCGCCCTGCGCCATACGCAGCAGCGCCAGGCCGGGCTGAATCCGCTTCCCGTGCTGGCTGGCCAGCCGGTAGGCCTCCTCCGCTTCCGCCAGCTCGCCGCGCAGCCGGTGCAGCTCGGCGAGCTGGACGTAGGCGTTGCCGAGGCTGACCTGCCCGGGAGGGTCCAGGAGGCGGGCGAGGGCGCGCCGGGCTTCCTCCAGCGCGCCGTCCCAGTCACCGCGGAGCTGGAGCACCTCGGACCGCCGCAGCAGGCACTGTCCGCGGAAGAGCACGAGGTCCGGCTGGGGCGCGCACCAGCGGCTCATCGCGGCGGTCCACTCCTGCGCCCGGCGCCAGTCGAAGACCTCCTGGCAGCCGGCGACCACGCTGCAATACACCCCGCCCACCACGAGAGGCGTGACGTCGTCGGTCGTGATCGCGACCATCGCCTCGTCCAGCAGCGCCAGCCCTTCCTTGATCCTGCCGGCGCGGATCAGGATCCGCCCCTGGGCGTGGCGGGTGAGGGCGCCCAGGTCCGCGTCGCCGAAGCGATCGCCGATCGCGGCGGCCCGTGCGAGGACCGCCAACGCCGTCTCGTAGTCCTCTTCGGCCATAGCCGCCATGGCGTCGGGGAGCAGCACGAATCCCTGCTCCACACAGTCGCCCGGCATCTGGCCGAGCAGCCGTCGCACTCTCCCGATCCAGCCGGTAGCCTGCGCGACGTCGCCCCGCTCCATCAGGTCGAGGACCAGCCAGAAT
>DATLHD010000121.1:0-5281 GCA_035540075.1 Gemmatimonadales bacterium | reverse complement strand
TTCGCGTGGAGCCGGAGTCACACCGGCACCGCCGAGGTCACCGGCGAGCGCCGGCTCGCGGTGCTGCCGTTCGAGAATCTCGGAGACTCGACCACCGAGTACTTCGCCGACGGCATGACCGACGAGGTGCGCGGCAAGCTCTCCCAGGTGCCCGCCCTCGCCGTCATCGCGCGAGCCAGCTCCAACGAGTACCGCCGCAGCACCAAGCCGCCGCAGCAGATCGCGCGGGAGCTCGGCGCCGAGTATCTGCTTACGGCCACCGTGCGGTGGGAAAAGACGCCGGGCGGGCCGAGCCGGGTCCGCGTGAGCCCCGAGCTGGTGCAGGTCCGGCCCGGCGCCGCGCCGACCACGAAGTGGCAACAGGGATTCGACGCCTCGCTCACCGATGTCTTCCAGGTCCAGGCCGACATCGCGACCAAGGTGGCCAGTGCGCTCAACGTGGCGCTGGGCGACAGTGCCCGCCACGACCTCGCGGCCAAGCCGACCGCGAACCTGGCGGCCTACGACGCCTTTCTCAAAGGCGAGGCCGCCTCGCAGAGCCTGGCCGTGGCTGATCCGGCGAGTCTGCGGCAGGCCATCGGCTTCTACGAGCAGGCGGTGGCGCTCGACTCGGCGTTCCTCCCGGCCTGGGGTCAGCTCGCCCGCGCTCGCGCAGTCCTCTACACCAACGGCACGCCCACACCGGAGCTCGGAGCGCAGGTCCGCCATGCCGCTGAGCGAGCTCGGGCACTAGGTCCCGACCGCCCTGAGGGACAGATGGCGATGGGGGACTATTACCGGTCCGTGGCAGTGGATAACCGGCAGGCTGTCGCGGCCGCCGAGGCCGGGCTCAAGCTCGCGCCGAACAACGTCGACTTGCTCGTGACGGCGGCCCTGGCGGAGCAGCGCCTGGGCCATTGGAATACCGCGCTCCAGCATCTCGCCAAGGCGAGCGCGCTCGACCCCCGCTCGGCGAGCACGGTGCGGCGCACAGGGGTCGCCTTTCTCTATCTGCGCCGCTACCCCGAGGCCAACGCGGCGATGGACCGGGGCCTCGCGCTCGCCCCCACCAACCTCGCGATCATCGAGCAGAAGGCCATGGTGGCCCTCGCCCAGGGCGACTTGCCCGGCGCCCGGGCAGTCGTGCGCACGGCCCTCGCCACCGTCGATCCCGCGGCGCTGCTCGCCTTCCTGGGCAACTTTCAGGACCTCTACTGGCTGCTGGACGACGACCAGCAGCAGCAGCTCCTCGCTCTGCCACCCAGTGCGTTCGACGATGACCGGGCGACCTGGGCTATTGTCCGCACCCAGACCTACCACCTGCGCGGGAATCCGGCCCAAACCCGGGTTTACGCTGACTCGGCCCGGCTCACTCTCGAGGAGCAGCTCCGCGCCACGCCTGAGGATGGCCAGAGGCACATCTTCCGAGGCCTGGCCCTGGCCTACCTGGGGCGGAAGGCGGAGGCAATCGCGGAAGGAAGGCGCGGCGTTGGGCTCTTGCCTATCAGTCGGGACGCATACGTGGGCGCCTACCTCCAGCACCAGCTCGCACGGATCTATCTGCTGGCAGGCGAGCCCGAGCAGGCGCTGGACCAGTTGGAGGGGTTGCTCAAGATCCCCTACTACCTCTCGTCGGGCTGGCTCCGGATCGATCCCACCTTCGATCCGTTGCGGAAGCATCCACGGTTCCAGAAGCTGGTGGAGGGGAGTAGGTCGTGACGGATCCCCTGGCGGATCTCCGCGCGGGATTGCGGGATAGCTACGCGATCGAGCGCGAGCTGGGCCGCGGGGGCATGGCAGTCGTCTATCTCGCGCACGACCTCAGGCACGACCGGCCGGTGGCGCTCAAGCTGCTCCACCCCGAGCTGGCCGCCGCCCTGGGGCCGGAGCGATTCCAGCGCGAGATCCGCTTCGCCGCCCGGCTGCAGCACCCGCACATCCTCACCGTCCTGGACTCGGGCGAGGCCGCCGGCCGGCTGTGGTTCACCATGCCCTTCGTCGAGGGCGAGAGCCTCCGCGACCGGATTCGCCGCGAGCGGCAGCTCCCGGTGGATGTGGCCCTTCAGATCGGGCGGGAAGCCGCCCGCGCGCTGGACTACGCCCACCAGCACGGCATCGTCCATCGGGACATCAAGCCGGAGAACATCCTCCTCACGAGCGACGGCACCACCCTCGTGGCGGACTTCGGGATCGCCCGGGCACTGGAAGGCGACGACCGCCTGACCCAGACCGGGCTCGCGATCGGGACGCCGGCCTACATGAGCCCGGAGCAGGCGGCGGGCGACAAGGGAGTGGACGCCCGTACCGACGTGTACTCGCTCGGCGCGGTGCTCTACGAGATGCTGGCCGGAGAACCGCCGTTTACCGGTCCCACGGCGCAGGCGATGATTGCCCGGCGTCTGAGCGAGCCGCCGCCGAGCGTGCGGCGAACCAGGCCCAACGTGCCGGAGGCGGTGGACCACGCGATCCAGCGGGCGCTGGCCCCGGTGCCCGCCGACCGATTCGCATCCGCCGCGGAGCTGGCCCGGACGCTCCAGGCCCCCGGCGCGACCCAGGCGCCCACCGCCTCGAGCGTCGAGGCCGCGCCGGCGACCCCACCGACCGCACCCGGGACGCCGCCTCGGGCCGACACCCGGCACCGCCGGCCCGTGCCCGTCCTCGCGATCACCCTCATCGCCGGCTTCCTGCTCGGCCTTGGGGTGCTGTTCGCCTGGCGGCACTCTATAGAGAGCGGGAACGGCTCGCCCGGTGGGGGCTCGCGGGTGCTGGCCGTGCTGCCGTTCGAGAACCTGGGCGACTCCACCACCGATTACTTCGCCGACGGGGTCACCGACGCGGTGCGCGGCAAGCTCTCCTCGCTCCCCGGCCTCCAGGTGATCGCGAGCAGCAGCTCCAACGAGTACAAGGACAGCGGCAAGCCGCTGCCGGCGATCGCGCGAGAGCTGGAGGCGGACTACCTGCTCGTCGCCCGGATCCGGTGGGCCAAGGCGGCCGACGGGAGCAGTCGGGTGAAGGTCAGTCCGGAGCTGGTGGACGTGGGCCGGGGCGGCGCGCCCAAGGTGAAATGGCAGCAGCCGTTCGACGCCGAGATCACGGATGTCTTCGCGGTGCAGGCCGACATCGCCGACCAGGTGGCCGACGCGCTCGACCTGGCCCTGGGGACGGGCCAGAAGCAGACCCTGACGGAGCGGCCCACGGCGAATCTCGAGGCATACGATGCGTTCCTGAAGGGAGAGGCGTCCGGAGGACTCACCACCGCGAACGCGCCCACGCTGCGCAATGCCATCAACTACTACGAGCAGGCGGTGGCGCTCGATTCCACCTTCGCGGTGGCGTGGGCGGCCCTCGGCAGAGCACAGGCCCAGTACTACTTCAACGTTACTCCCACTCCCGTCTCCGCCGCAGCCGCCAAGCGCGCGGCCGACCGAAGCATCGCCCTCGCTCCAGGCCGCCCGGAGGGATGGCTAGCGCTATGTGGGTACTATCAGACCGTCCTCGTGGATTACAGTCGGTCGCTCGATGCCTGCGCCAAGGGGCTCGCGCTGACGCCGGAAAACCCCGGGCTGCTCACCGCGGCCGCGCTTTCGGAGCAGGGTCTCGGCCGCTGGGACGCGGCATTGCGGAGGCTGGAGAAAGGCCGAAAGCTGGACCCGCGATCCGCTCAGACGGCGCGGCGGCTGGCCCACACCCTGGTCCGGCTGCGGCGGTACGCCGACGCGCTCGCGGCGGCCGATCGCGGTCTCGCCGCCTCACCCGACAACCTCGACCTGATCGAGAACAAGGCCATGGCCTACCTCGCTCAGGGTGACCTCGACGGCGCGCGTCGCGTCATCGCCGACGCTCCATCCAGCGTGGAGCCCACGGCGCTGGTCACGTTCTTCGCCAACTACTGGGATCTCTTCTGGGTCCTCGACGACGACCAGCAGCGATTGCTGCTGCGGCTGCCGCCCGGCGCCTACGACGGTGACCGGGGTGCCTGGGGGATCGTCCGGGCCCAGACGTACTTCCTCCGGGGCGACACGGCCATGGCGCGCGTCTATGCCGACTCGGCCCGCCTGGGAACGGAGCAGACCCTGGCCGACACTCCGGACGATCCGCAGCGCCGCATCGTCCTCGGGCTCGCGCTGGCCTATATGGGCCGGAAGGCGGAGGCGATCCGGGAAGGCGAGCGCGGCCTGGCGCTCCTGCCAGCCTCCGGCGACGGCTACACCGGCCCCTATCTGCAGCACATGCTCGCCAGGATCTATATCCTCGCCGGCGAGCCGGAGAAGGCGCTCGACCGGCTCGAGCCGCTGCTCCGGACGCCGTACTACCTCTCGCCGGGGTGGCTCCGGATCGACCCGACGTTCGATCCGCTGCGCAAGCATCCGCGGTTCCGGAAGCTGGTGGAGGGCACCGCGTGACGGACCCGGTAGCGGCACTGCGCGAAGGGCTGCGGGAACGGTACGCGTTCGAGCGCGAGCTCGGCCGCGGAGGCATGGCCACGGTCTGGCTCGCGCGCGACCTCCGCCATGACCGCCCCGTCGCGCTCAAGGTGCTCCATCCCGAGCTCGCCGCTACCCTCGGCCCGGAACGCTTCCAGCGCGAGATCCGCCTCGCCGCCCGCCTGCAGCACCCCCACATCCTCACGGTGCACGACTCGGGGGACCTCCCCCGGGCGGGCAGCACGCCCCTGCTCTGGTTCACCATGCCGTTCGTCGAAGGCGAATCGCTGCGCGACCGGCTCCGGCGGGAGCGGCAGCTCCCGGTGGACGAGGCGCTCCGGATCGGGCAGGACATCGCGCTCGCGCTGGACCACGCCCATCGACACGGGGTCATTCACCGCGACGTGAAGCCGGAGAACATCCTGCTGGCCGACCAGGCGTTGCTGGCGGACTTCGGGATCGCTCGGCCGCTGAGCGAGGAGGGCCGGATCACCGAGAGCGGAATAACGCTGGGCACGCCGGCCTATATGAGCCCGGAGCAGGCCAGCGCGACGCGGGAGCTGGACGGGCGGAGCGACATCTACTCTCTGGGCTGTGTGCTGTACGAGATGCTGGCCGGCGAGGCGCCCCACTCGGCGCCGAGCGCGCAGGCGATCATCGGGCGGCGGCTGTCGGAGCCGGCGCCGCGGGTGCGGCGGGCCCGGCCCGCGTCGAGCGAGGAGGTGGAGCGGACGGTGGCGACGGCGCTGGCGCCGATCCCCGCCGGCCCCGACCTGCTCTGGTACACCATGCCGTACGTCGAGGGCGAGACGCTGCGCGAGCGGCTCCGCCGGGAGCGGCAGCTTCCGGTGGACGAGGCGCTCCGGATCGGTCAGGAG
>DATLHD010000120.1:0-13813 GCA_035540075.1 Gemmatimonadales bacterium | reverse complement strand
GGCGCGATCTTCGTGATGTGGCTGGGCGAGCAGATCACCGAGCGGGGCATCGGCAATGGGATGAGCCTGCTCATCACCTTTTCCATCCTCGAGCGGCTCTGGCCGGGCGCGCTGCACCTGCTCAACTTCGTGCAGACCGGTGTGGTGACCCCGGTCGGCGCGGTGGCGTTCCTGGCCATCCTGGTGGGAGTGATCGCCGCCGTGGTGGGGATGACGATTGCCGCCCGGCGGATCCCCATCCAGATCCCGCGCAAGGTGATGGGTCGCGGCCGCATTCGTGAGGGGCAGAAGACCTTCATCCCGATCCGGCTCATCACCGCCGGCGTGATGCCGATCATATTCGCGCAGACCATCATCATCGTGCCCGGCACCCTGGCGAGCTTCACCCAGAACCCGGTGCTCCAGGACCTCGCCGGCTTCTTCAGCCCGGGTGAGCTGCCGTATGACCTCACGTTCGCGGCGATGATCCTCCTGTTCAGCTACTTCTACACGTCGATCATCTTCAACTCGGTCGACCTGGCGGAGAACCTGAAGAAGCAGGGCGGCTTCATCCCCGGCGTGAAGCCCGGCGCCAGCACCGCCGATTACATCGACGGCGTGCTCGGCCGGATCACCCTCCCCGGCGGCCTCTTCCTGGCGGCGATCGCGCTCCTGCCGATCCTCGTGTCCCGGTGGTTTAACATCCCCACGACCGGCTTCGGCGGTACCTCGGTGCTAATCGTGGTCGGCGTGCTCTTGGATACGATCGCTCAGGTGGAGCAGCACCGCACGCTGCGGAAGTACGACGGATTCATGAAGACGGGCCGGGTAAAGTTCAGGGGTCGCCAGCAGCGGTACATGTGAGCAGGGAGCGGCAGCGGTAGGACGATAAGGCGGTACGATGGTAGGTATCACCCTACCGCCGTACCGCCTCACCGTCTTGCCGCCTTTTTCATGGGAGCTTCATGGATATTCTTCTGCTGGGCCCGCCGGGCGCCGGGAAGGGAACGCAGGGCGCGATTCTAGGACAGGCGCTGGGCCTTCCGAAGTTCGCCACCGGCGACCTGCTGCGAGACGCGGTCAAGCGCGGCACCCCGCTGGGCCAGGAGGCCAAGGCGGTGATGGAGGCGGGCCACCTGGTGGGTGACGACATCATCCTCGGCGTCGTGCGCGAGGAGGTGGGGAAGCCCGAGGCCGCCAAGGGCGTGATCTTCGACGGCGTCGTGCGCACCATCCCGCAGGCCGAGGGTCTGGAGCGGATCCTGACGGAGAAGAAGCGGAAGATGGCCGCCGTGCTCTTCTTCGACGTGAGCGATGAGGAGATCCTCGCCCGTCTGGAACGGCGCCGGAGCGTCGAAGGCCGCGCTGACGACGACCCCGCCGCGGTGGCGACCCGGCTCCTGGCCTACCGCCAGCAGACCGCGCCGGTCCTCGACTGGTACGAGCGGCGGGGCGGGGTCAAGCGTGTCCCGGCCATCGGGACGGTGGACGAGATCGCCGCGAGAGTGAGGCAGGCGCTGGGGAAATGATCACGCTCAAGTCGGCGCGCGAGATCGAGATCATGGCTAGGGCCGGGCGCATCGTCGCCGGGACCCTGGCCCTGATGCGCGAGATCGTGCGGCCGGGCATGACGACCGAGGATCTCGACGTGGCCGCGGAGCGGTACATCCGCGGCCACGACGGGGCGGTCCCTTCCTTCAAGGGTCTCTACGGCTTTCCCAAGACCCTCTGTATCTCGATCGATGAAGAGATCGTGCACGGGATTCCCTCGCCGCGTCGGGTGCTCGCGAAGGGAAGCATCGTGAGCGTGGACGTTGGCGTGCAGCTCGAGGGTCTCCACGCCGATTCGGCCACCACCATTCCGGTCGGCGAGGTCACGCCGGACGCGGAGCGGCTGCTGCAGGTGACCCGGGATTCGCTGGCTGCCGCGATCAGCGAGGCGCGGGTGGGGAACCACGTGGGCGACATCGGCCATGCGGTCCAGAACGTGGCGGAAGGAGCCGGCTTCGGGGTGGTGCGTGAGCTGGTGGGGCACGGGATCGGGTCGCGGTTCCACGAGGAGCCGCAGGTGCCCAACTACGGCTTGCCCAGGCGCGGGCCCCGCCTGCTGGAAGGGATGACCATTGCCATCGAGCCCATGATCACGATGGGGAACCCCGCCACCCGCACGCTCAGCGACAAGTGGACGGTCGTGACCGCCGACGGGAGCCTCTCCGCGCACTTCGAGCACACGGTCGCCATCACCGCCAACGGGCCGCGGATCCTCACCGCGGCCTGAGCCTCACCCCGGGCTGGTCTCCAGCAGCCGCCCCGCCATTCGCTCCGCCTCTTCCGCCTCGGCCAGCCTTCCCGGCGCCGCGCGCGCCATTGCGACGAACTCCGAATCCGCGGGCTCTCCCTCGAGGTCGGTCGCGATCGCGCGGGCGGCGCTCCTGGCCGCGGCCGCGGCGAGAAACACCGCCGTCGCCGCGTCCGCCTGGGCGCTCCGGAGCCCCCGCTCCACCATCGCCGCACCGAGGATGGCCAGCTCGGCACAGCACGCCAGCACGTCGCGCTGGAGCTCGGCCGCGTCCCGCAGCGCCGCCCGTTTGCCCCGCTCGCGGGCCTGCCGCTCCGAGTCGGTCCCTTTGGGCAATGCCAGCGCCTCCTCCAAGCGCAGCAGCGCCTCGGCATCGGCCGAGGCGAGCGTCAACAGCTCCTGCCGGAGACCCTCCGCTCTCGCACGGGCGGCGCGGGCTTCGACGTGCACCGGCGCATACGTCTCGCGCGCGGCCGTGAGGCTCGCGACCATCTCCACGACCGCGGCCGCCAGCACCCCCGCCGCCGCGGCCGCCGACCCGCCGCCGGGTGCGATCGTGGGGCGCGCGATCAGCCGGGCCCAGTCGTTCAGGGAAGCGGAGCGCGCGGGTGCGTGTGGGTCGGGCATCTCAGCTCACCGGAGTAGAGGCCGCAGGATACGCAGGGTACGCAGGGGCTACAGACCCCTGTGAGGACAAGAGTAATGAGAAGAGCCATACAGCGCCCTCCCCGGCCGTTCTATCCTTCACCGACAGCGACCGTCTTCAGCAGCCACCGGTGTATCTCGGGGTTCCCCGCCACGAGCCCGGTATGCTCGATCCCGACCTCGCGTCCCCGGAAATCGGTGACGACGCCGCCCGCCTCCCGGATCAGGAGCACACCGGCCGCGATGTCCCAGGCCGACAGCTGCTGCTCCCAGAAGCCGTCGAACCGCCCGGCCGCAACGTGCGCCAGATCGAGCGCGGCGGCCCCTGGACGACGGATGCCCGAGGTCTGCCCCGCGACGCGCCGGAACTGCTCGAGGTACTCCGGCACGCGGCTGGTGTCCTTGAAGGGGAACCCCGTCCCAATCAACGCGAACGCCGGATCGCCGATGCCCGACACGGAGAGGCGGCGCTCACCCTGCCACGCGCCGCCGCCACGGGCCGCCGTGTAAGTGTCGCCGGCCGCCACGTCGATGATCGCGGCGGCCTCCAGCCGGCCGTCCACTGCACCCGCGACCGATACCGCATAGCTCGGGAAATCGTGCAGGAAGTTGGTGGTGCCATCGAGCGGATCCACGATCCAAACCAGCCCCTCGGTAACCACCTCGGGCTGCAGCTCTTCGCCGACGATCCGGCTCCCGGGCTCGGCTGCGAGCAGGACCTCACTCACCAGCTGCTCCGCCCTCCGATCGACGTCGGTGACGAAGTCCCGGCTGCCCTTCAGCGACCACCCGCTCGGGTCCGCCGGACGCTCCACGCCCCGTAGGTGAGCCGCCGCCCGCTCGGCGGCGGTCCGGGCCAGATGCAGTAAGTCTAAGGAGGACACCATCTTGCTGGCCCAGTTGGAAGCGGGTAACTTGCCGGTCATGCCGCGCATATTCTCGGGAATTCAGCCTTCCGGCGAGCTGCACATCGGCAACTGGCTGGGGGCGGTGCAGAACTGGGTCAACCTCCAGAGCTCCTACGACTGCATCTTCTGCGTCGTCGACCTGCACGCTATCACCAACAAGTACGACCATGCTTCCCTTGCGACGCGGACCCGGGAGATGGCGATCGGCCTGCTCGCGTGCGGCATCGATCCTGCGCGTTCGGTGCTGTTCGTGCAGTCCCAAGTGCCCGAGCACAGCGAATTGCAATGGCTGCTGAACACCGTCACACCGATCGGCGAGCTCGAGCGGATGACGCAGTTCAAAGATAAGTCCCAGCGATTCGAAAGCGTTCCGGCAGGCTTGTTGAATTACCCGGTGTTGATGGCGGCCGATATCCTGCTCTACAAGGCCGACCTCGTGCCGGTGGGCGAAGATCAGACCCAGCACCTCGAGCTGACCCGCGAGATCGCGCGCCGGTGGAACGCCGAGTTCGCCGACGGGGAGGAGTTCTTCGCCGAGCCCAAGGCGCTGCTCACTGAGGCCAAGCGAATCATGGGGCTGGATGGCCAGGCCAAGATGTCGAAGAGCCTGAACAACACCATCGGGCTGCTGGAGACGCCGGAGGAGATCTGGCAGAAGCTCCGGCTGGCCAAGACCGATCCCGCGCGGGTCACCCGGAAGGATCCTGGCAACCCGGAGGTCTGCAACATCTACCACCTGCACAAATACTTCTCGCCACCGGCCACGATCGCGGAGGTGGCGGAGAAGTGTCGCGGCGCGGGGTGGGGGTGTCTCGACTGCAAGCGGGTACTGGCGGACAACATGATCCGGGCGCTCGCGCCGATCCGGGAGCGCGCCCTGGCGCTCCAGGAGCAGCCGGAGCGGGTGGACGAGATCCTGGCCGAAGGCGCCGCCGCCGCCCGCAGGATCGCCTCGGAGACCATGCGTGAGGTCCGGGATCGGATGGGTTTCCTCCCACGGCCTCGCGGAGTGTCCGTGTCACCCTGAACCAAGGGGACGGTTTGGAGAAGATCATCAAGGCCGCGGTGGAGCGCGGCGCGTCGGATCTGCACATCAAGGCGGGTGACGTCTTCCGCGCGCGGATCAACGGCAAGCTGGTTGCACTCACCAAGCAGCGGCTCACGCCCGACCAGACTCGCGCCATCGCCATGAAGCTCATCAGCAGCGACGAGGATCGCGCCCGCATCGAGCGGCTGCGCGACTTCGATTGCTCGTGGGGCATGCCCGGCGTGGGCCGCTTCCGGGTCAATGTCCTCCGGCAGCGCTCGTCGTTCATGATCGTGATGCGGGTGATTCCCTTCACGGTGCCCACGATCGAGTCGCTTCGGCTCCCCGAGGTCCTCGGCCCGATCGCCGAGTCGGAGCGGGGGCTGGTGCTGGTGACCGGGGTGAGTGGGAGCGGCAAGAGCTCGACCATGGCGGCGATGATCCACCATGTGAACCGCACCCAGCACAAGCACGTGGTCACCATCGAGAATCCCATCGAATTCCTCCACCGCGACCTGAGCTGCTCCATCACCCAGCGCGAGGTGGGGGTGGACACCGAGAGCATCGCGGTGGGCCTCCGGGCGGCGCTGCGGCAGGATCCCGACGTCGTGGTCATCGGCGAGATGACGGACCCGGAGACGATCGACACGGCCATCAAGGCGGCGGAGACCGGTCACCTGGTCTTCGCCACCATGCCGACCGCGGACGTGGTCGCGACGATCGAGCGGGTAGTCGCCTCGCTCCCCGCGCACGAGCGCGAGGTCGGCCGGATGCGCTTCGCCGAGGCGCTCCGGGCCGTCGTCTCGCAGCAGTTGCTCCCGGAGAAGAATGAGAAGGCACGGGTGCCGGCGGTCGAGGTCATGGTGATGACGCCCGCCATCCGCGACATCATCCGCGAGGGTGGGCGAACCGCCGACGTGCTCAAGCACATGGACGACGACCGGAAGCAGCTGGGCAGTCAAACCTATCGGCATCACCTCCAGGACCTGGTACAGGCCGGCCTCATCTCGCCCGACAGCGCGAAGGCGGCCCACGCGCTCACCAAGCCGTCGGCGCCGGCCAAGCGAGGTGGCAAGCACGCCGCCGCCAGCTGAGCCGTCCCCGGTGGCCGCGCTCCACGAAGTCGCCGCGAGCATCCTCGCCCGACACAGGGAAGCGGGCACCGCCGAAGCCGAGCAGGCCCGCGATGTCGTGGCCCGGCATCTCACCACGCTGGGCTATCGTGTCTCCCTCCAGCATTTCCGCTTCCACCCGTCGGCCCTGCTGGGCTTCCCGATCCTGGGCGCCGGCATGGGGGCGGCCGCACTCCTCGGCCTCCCGCTGCTCGCTCTGCCCGGCGTGCCGGGGTGGGGCGCGCTCGCGGTGTGGAGCCTGGTCCTGGCGGCCACCGTCTGCCTCTCGGTGGGAGTGGCCGCCGGGTGGCTGAACCTTGGCGAGGCGCGCCAGGACGCCAACCTCCTCGCGGTGCGGGGCGATGGCGCGCCGCGCCGGTGGATCGTGGCACACCTGGACACCAAGGCTCAGGCGCAATCCATGGCGGGCAGGCTGGTCGCCGTTTGGGTGATGATCGTGGCGGTCGGCTGCGGCACCGGGCTGGCGGTCGCCCGCCTCGGGGCCCTGCTCCCTCTCTGGGAGGCGGCCACTGGAGCGGTGCTCGCGGTGGTCGCGGGTGCCCTCGCCGGCCGCGGTCGGCTGCGCGGAACGTCTCGCGGTGCGCGGGACAACGGGAGCGGCGTGGTGGCTGCGCTCGCATTTGCTGAGGCGTCGGACGACGCGGGCACCGGCATCTTGATCACCGGCGCGGAGGAGTTCGGGATGGTGGGGGCGAGGATGTTTGCCCGTGTCCAGGGGAGCCTAGAGGGCGTGACCGTGGTCAATCTCGACACGATCGACGCAGAGGGAGCGCTCTTCGTGGTCAGGCATGACGCTCGCGGCCGCGGTGTCGCGGGAGCGGTGGTGAGTCGCCTCCAAGCGCTTGGCCTTCCGGTGCGGGCCAAGCGGCTTCCGCTCGGCATCCTGGTGGACAGCCTGCCGCTGGCGCGCGCGGGCGCCCAGGCCGTCACGGTGGGACGGCTCACCTGGAACACGCTGCGGGTGATTCACACGCCGGCCGACGTGCCGGAGACGTTGTCGCTGGAGGTGGCCAAACAAGTGGGGCGCGCGCTCGCGACGAATTGACCTTTGACGGGGCCGCGCATACGTTTGCCCGAGGATTCAGGAGCCCCGCGAGGGGCTCTTTTCGTTGTGGGGTTACGGGGGTCACATGTTCGACGGCAGGACGACCTGTCTGGTAGTCGTCGGGGCCCAGTGGGGCGACGAAGGCAAGGGCAAGCTGGTGGACGTGCTCGCCGAGCGGGCCGACCTGGTCGTGCGCTATCAGGGCGGGGCCAACGCCGGGCATACGGTGGTCATCGGCGAGACCCAGTTCGTGCTGCGACAGATCCCCTCCGGCATTCTGCATACCGGTGTCGTCTGCGTCGTCGGCAACGGTGTGGTGCTCGAGCCGGAGACCTTCTTCGGCGAGCTGGTCCAGCTCGCCGAGCGGGGCATCTCCACCGAGGGGCGGATCTTCGTCTCCGACCGGGCTCACCTGGTGCTCCCGTATCACAAACTCCTCGATGCCGCGAGCGAGAAGAGCCAGAAGCTCGGCACGACGGGGCGGGGGATCGGCCCGGCCTACGAGGACAAGTACGGCCGCCGCGGGATCCGGGTCGCCGATCTGCGCCACCTCGAGTGCACCCGCACCCTCCTCGCCGACCGGGTGGACCGGGCCAACCGCCTCCTGGAGATGATGGGCGCGTCGGAGCGAGCCTCGTTCGACCAGCACGCGGCCGCTCTCGAGCGGCTGGCCCCGCGCCTCCTGCCGCTGGCCGCCGACGCCGGACTCCTGGTCCACCGGGCGGTGCGCGGGGGCAAGCGGGTGCTGCTGGAGGGCGCTCAGGGCGCACTGCTGGATGTGGATCACGGCACCTATCCGTTCGTGACCTCATCCAATACCACCGCCGGTGGTGCGGCGGTGGGCGCCGGCATCGGTCCGACGCTGATTCACGGGGTGCTGGGCGTGGTAAAGGCCTACACCACCCGGGTTGGCAACGGTCCGCTCCCGACCGAGGCGCCACCACCGCACGGCGACCGCCTGCGCCAGATCGGCGGCGAGTTCGGCGCGGTAACCGGCCGCCCGCGGCGCTGCGGCTGGTTCGACGCGACGGTGGTACGCTATGCCGCGCGGGTGAACGGCCTCACCGGTCTCGCCGTCACCAAGCTGGATGTTCTCGACGGGTTCGAGGAGATCCCGGTGTGCACTGCCTACCGACTGGACGGCGACGCGTGCGACGAGATGCCGGCCGAAGTCGAGGCGCTCGGCCGGGTGGAGCCGCGGTACGAGGTGCTGCGCGGCTGGAACCGTCCGACCGGCGGCGCCCGCAGGCTGGAGGATCTGCCGGGCGAAGCCCGGGCGTATCTCAGCCGCCTGGAGGAGTTGTCGGGCGTTCCGGTGCGGTACGTGAGCGTGGGGACGCGCCGGGATCAGATCATCGAGACAGGAACCGCGTGAAGCAGGTGGGAGATCACTGCTCGTGGATACGACCGACCTCCTGGTGATCGGCGCCGGCCCCTGTGGGCTCGCGGTCGGCGTGGCGGCGAAGCGGGCCGGGCTCGGCTGCGTGCTGCTCGACCGGCGCACCATCGTGTCCACCATCGAGCGCTATCCCCTCGGGATGACCTTCTTTTCCACCCCCGAGCGCATCGAGATCGGCGGCGTTCCGTTCATCTCCAGCCATGAGAAGCCCACCCGGCGCGACGGGCTGATCTACTACCGGCGGGTAGCCGAGCAGTACGGGTTGGACGTGCGCCCGTCCGAGGAAGTCGTGGACGTGGCGCAGGAAGGTGACGGCTCCTTCCGGGTCGAGGTCCGCCGTCCGCACGACGAGCTCACCTACCACGCCGGCGCGGTCGTCTTCGCCACGGGGTACTACGACAATCCGAACTACCTCCGCATCCCCGGCGAGGACCTCCCGCACGTGGTCCACTACTTCTCCGAAGGGCACCCCTACTGGCGTCGCCGGGTGGTGGTGATCGGGGCGGGGAACAGCAGCGTGGACGCGGCGCTCGAGTGCTGGCGTGCGGGGGCGATCGTTACCCTGGTGCACTTCGGCGAGGGATTCGACCGCACGGTGAAGGCCTGGGTGCTGCCCGACATCACCAACCGGGTCAAGGAGGGCACCATCGCGGCCCGCTGGCGCAGCCGGGTCCGCGCCATCACGCCGACCCAGGTCGAGATCGTGAACGAGACGAGCGGATCGGTGGAGTGCCTACCCGCCGACGCCGTCCTCGCGATGACCGGGTACCATGCCGACACCTCCCTGCTCCGCCGGCTCGGCGTGCCGGTCGATCCCGTGACCGGCATTCCGGCCCACGATGAGGCGACGATGGCCACCCCGCTCGTCGGCGTGTACCTGGCGGGAGTGATCGCGAGCGGGAACGACGCCAACCGCCTGTTCATCGAGAACGCCCGCGGCCACGGTGAATCGATCGTGCGGGACCTGCTCGAAAGGCGGCGGGCGCAGACGCGCTAGGCGTCCGGGTCCACCGGTGCGATCCTCTTGTCCCACCGCTGCATCATCTCCATGAAGGCCGTAACCGCCGCGGGATCGAATTCGGCCCCGGCGCGCTTCCCGATGTAGTCCAGCGCCTCCGCCGAGGTCCACGCGTCGCGATAGGGACGCTTGGTGCGCAGAGCATCGTAGACGTCGCACACGTGGACCACGCGGCTGGCGTGGTGGGCCGACCGGGGATAGTGCAGGGCAGGGTAGCCGCGCCCGTCGACGTGGAGGTGGTGCTCGTACGCGACCGCCGCCGCGAGATCGAGCGGCTCCTCGCCCTCGAGGATCATGCGCGCACCCTCGGCGGGATGACACTCGACGATGGCGCGCTCCTCGGCGGTGAGCTTCCCTGGCTTGTTCAGGATCTCCCCTGGAACCTTGATCTTCCCCAGATCGTGGAGCAGCCCAGCGAGCCCGAAGGCGCGGACCGTTCCCGCGCCCAGGCCGAGGAACTCGCCGAGCCCCATTATCAGTACCGCGACGTTGATGGCGTGGGTCGTGGTGTACTGGTCGAACTCCTTGAGCTGAAGCAGCGGCAGTACCATTGCCTGACCGCCGCTCATCGCCAGCGAGAGCGACTCCACCACGGCGCAGGCTTCCGCGATCTGGAGACCGGAGCCCGATCCTGCCTCCTGGTGCAGCCAGCCGACGGCATCCCGCTCCTCACGCAGCGAGTACGCCAGGGTCGCGACTGCCAGCCGCTCGGTCTCCGCCCGGTGGTCCGTGCCGGCTACCCGAACGCGGCCGAATCGGATGCTCGCGTCGCCACCCTGCCATCCGCCCGACTGACCATTGCCGAGTCCCACCGCGGCCGCGGCCTGACCGAGAAATCGCTCGAAGTGCTCCGACTCCACGGGGCCGCTGACCTCGAGCCGCTCCACGGCGCTCTGGGAGAACCGGGTGCTCCATTCCCACCCTTCCAGCTCCGGGACCAGGTCGTGGCCGAACAGGACCTCCCCGGGCAGGAAGGTGAATTCGAGCTTGCTGGAGACCGCCTGGAGGTCCGCGAGGTGGCGATATGCGGTCTCGCAGGCCCGGAGGGTGGCCGGGTGCTCGTCGCCGTACAGCCCGAGGGTCGAGAGGGCCTGAGAGAAGGCCGTCAGAAACCGGACCGGATCGCTCATGCGAACCGGGCCTGGGCCGCGAGCCGGACGTCTGGATCGGGATGGTTCCGGGCCAACGCGAGGAGGCTCTCCGCCTGGGGGTGCGCGGACCAGTACTGCGCCAGCGCGCCGAGCGCGGCGAGCACGATCGGGGACTTGGCCGAGAGCCGCCAGCCCCGGAACACCCGCCGCTCGCCGGCGAGTCCGACCAGCCGGGGCAGCGCTTCCGGCCCGCTCGCGCGCGCCACTACTCGCACCGCCAGGCCCCGCAGCTCTGCTGACCGGTGACCTTCACCGAGGAATCGCTCGACCCCCTTGACCGCCTCGGGGGGACACGACTCCAGCGCTGCCAGCAGCAACAGCTGGACGATGCCGTCGTCCGCGTCCCTCAGCCCGTTTTTCACCGCCGAGGCCCGATGCTGTGGGAAGTTGAGCAGGAGCTTGTACGCCTCGCGGCGCACCTGCGGATGGGCGTGTACGGTGCAGGAGATGGGCGAGAAGCCCGCCGGCCAGGTGCTCAACGCCCGGTGGAGCACGAGGATGTTCCGCTGGACGTACCACGGGGCCTGCGCGAATCGCGCGGCAGCCTCGGGTAGCACTCCGGGACCGACTGCGATCAGCACATTCAGTGCCCGCGCCCGGCTGGTCCGATCCGATGCCGTCTGCAAATAATCGAGCAGCGGACCGGCCGCGGTTGCGCCGAGCCGGAGGGCCACACCTTCGACCGCCGCGAAGTCCACCGGCGTCGCCGCCAGCTGGGCCTGGAGTCGAGGCGGAGTGGCGATGTAGGACCAGAGGGCCTCAGCCGAGTCGGCGTTGGGTGCGCCGGTCAGCAGGTCGGCCAGCCGAGCGGAACAGCCATCTTCCACGAGACGGTCGACCGCCGCGAGCACTCGCGGACCGCCGCATCCGGTCTCCATCGCGATCTGGATCACCAGCTCGGCCTCACAGGCGATCGCGGCGGGCTCGATTGACTTCTGCGTCGGGGCCCGCCGCACCATCCCTTCCAGGACGGCGGTGTACGCGCCCGGATTGGGATCGTCGAGCTCCCAATGCGCGATCAGCTGCGCGATGTTCTCGCGGAGAAGGGACTCCGCCTCTGAGCGGGCCGTGCTGGTCCCGCTTTCCGCGTGATGAGCGAACTTGTGAAGCAGCCGAAGCAGGTGGGTGGAGATGCTCTGGCCGGTGGTGGCCGCGGCCGCCTCCAGGACCTCGAGCACGGCATCCACAGCCATGCCTTCTGTTGCGGTGAGCGCGAAGCGCCTGCGCTCCGAGTGATCGGCGCCAGCCTGAAGCAGACCCCGGAGTGTCTCCGGTCGCAGGCTCGCCACCAGACGGGAGACGCGCTCGCGGGCTCGCGGTTCCAGGGATCCCGCGCGCCCGGAGATCTCCTCGGCCATCTGCCCGAGGTAGTCGAGGACCACCCGGTCGTACGCGATCTGCCCGACCTGATCGTCGATGGCTCGCGCGACGAGGAGCGGATCGCCCCCCTCCGGCGAACTCTGGCCGTCCGCCGACAGCGCGAGATTCGCGAGCCCCACCCACAGCTCATCGGCGGACCCGAGGGGTGCTTCCCCCGTCTCCTCATCCCCGTCCTCGTTCAGGAGCAGCCTGCCGAGCTCCGGTGCCTGAAGCTGGATGTGCTGCCACGAGGCCGCGCGCTCGAGCTGCAACCCCAGGGGACCCGTCTCCTCGCCGAGCTCACCGCTGAGATTGCGGAGCAGCCCGTCGATCTCGTCCAGGACAGCGCCACGCTTGAAGCGGATGGAGGCGATGCGCTGTCGGTGCAGACGGCGGGCGAGGTCGCTGAGCAGCGCGTTGCGCGCGTCGGTGGCGACCCCGCCGATGATGAGCTGATGGCGCGCGACCCCTATCGTGAGCCCATCGCGGTGCTCGACCAGGGACTCGAGACGACTGACGAAGCGGGCGGCGCTCTCCTGGAGGTGCGGGTGCCCGTTGGGGTACAGGGCCCGCTTGTGGAGCACGATCGAGAACTCGACCAGGAAGTCCGACAGGTCCCTGGCCAGGGTCGCCATGCGTGTGCCGGGCGTCAGGGCACCGCTGGGACCTGGGAGGGAGTCGTGCTGTTCCGCTGGGGCATCACTCACGGGAGCCTGTCGTGGCGCGTGGATGAGCCTTTCATGAGCAAGATTCTCGCCCTTGTCGCTAACCGTGTAACCTATTCACATGATTGACGTTAGGTGTTAGTCGCAAAGTGGGTATCGGGACCCCTGCCGAGGGATGCCTATTTCATCCGCAGAACGCGCCGCCCGGTGGTCGCGATCCGCCCGTGAGTATCCGCTTCCTTGGGCACCCCTGGGGCCTCTATCTTCCCCGGTTCTCTGGAATCGGGTCTCTCACTTCAGCGACAAGTCGATGGCCGACACCACTCTGATGGACAAGCTGGTCTCGCTCTGCAAGCGGCGGGGTTTCGTCTTCCAATCGTCCGAGATCTACGGCGGGCTCGGGTCGGTCTGGGATTACGGTCCGCTCGGGGTGGAGCTGAAGAAGAACGTCAAGGATCGCTGGTGGCGCGCGATGGTCCACGCCCGCGATGACATCGAGGGGATCGACGCCGCGATCCTGATGGCTGCGCGTGTCTGGGAAGCTTCAGGCCACGTGGCCGGCTTTACCGACCCCCTGGTGGACTGCCGCCAGTGCAAGAACCGCTTCCGCGCCGACGATCCCCGCATCAAGGGCACGCCGGGTCAGCCGGACGCCCAATGCCCCGTCTGCGGCAGCAAGGGTACGCTCACCGAGCCTCGACTGTTCAACCTCATGTTCAAGACCTTCATGGGTCCGGTGGAAGAGCAGGCCGCCGTGGTCTACCTCCGTCCGGAGACCGCGCAGGGGATCTACGTCAATTACCTGAACGTGCTCCAGAGCTCCCGGCAGAAGATTCCCTTCGGCATCGCCCAGATCGGCAAGGCGTTCCGCAACGAAATTACGCCCGGCAACTTCATCTTCCGGACCCGCGAGTTCGAGCAGATGGAGATGCAGTTCTTCGTGAAGCCGGGCACCGATGCCGAGTGGTTCGAGCGCTGGCGTGAGTGGCGGATGCAGTGGCACCACGCGCTGGGCCTCAACCCGGCTCGGCTCCGCTGGCACCAGCACGGCCCCGACGAGCTGGCCCACTACGCCCGCGCGGCGTTCGACGTGCAGTACGAGTTCCCGTTCGGCTGGCAGGAGATCGAGGGAATCCACAACCGCGGCGACTTCGACCTCGGCCGCCACCAGGAGTACTCCGGCAA
>DATLHD010000119.1:0-5058 GCA_035540075.1 Gemmatimonadales bacterium | reverse complement strand
AAGCTATGAATCCGGGTCCGAACGCGACCAAGTACATCTTCGTCACCGGCGGCGTCGTCTCTTCCCTCGGGAAAGGCATCGCCGCCGCGTCACTTGGACGACTGCTCGTGGAGCGAGGGCTGAGCGTCACGATGCAGAAGTTCGATCCGTACATCAACGTGGACCCGGGGACGATGTCGCCCTTCCAGCACGGCGAGGTATTCGTCACCGACGACGGGGCCGAGACCGACCTGGACTTGGGGCACTACGAGCGATTTATCGACCGCTCGCTCTCGCAGCAGAACAACGTCACCACGGGACGGATCTATCAGACCGTCATCAACAAGGAGCGTCGGGGCGAATACCTCGGCAGCACGGTCCAGGTCATCCCCCACATCACCGACGAGATCAAGAACGCGATCCGGCGCACCGCGCCGGGACACGACGTGGTGATCACCGAGATCGGTGGCACCGTGGGCGACATCGAGTCCCTCCCGTTTCTCGAGGCCATCCGGCAGTTCCGCCAGGAGGTCGGCCGCGACAACGCCCTGGTCATCCACCTCACCCTGGTCCCCTTCATCGCGGCGGCGGGCGAGCTCAAGACCAAGCCCACCCAGCACTCCGTCCGCGAGCTGATGCAGATCGGTCTCCAGCCCGACATCCTCATCTGCCGCAGCGAGCACGCCATCTCCGCCGACATCAAGCGCAAGATCGCCCTCTTCTGCAACGTGGACTTCGACTGCGTGGTCGAGAGCCCTGACGTCGCCTCGATCTACGAGATCCCGCTCCGCTTCCACGACCAGGGGCTCGACCGGGTGGCCTGCGAGCGGCTGCGGCTGGAGACGCGGTCGCCCGATCTCACCGCCTGGGAGGCGATCGTGGGCCGCATCCTCCAGCCGGCGCACAAGGTGCGCATCGCGGTGGTCGGGAAGTACACCGCGCTGCACGATGCCTACAAGTCGGTTCAGGAGGCCCTGATTCACGGCGGTATCGCCAACGACGCGCGGGTGGAGATCGAGTGGATCGCGAGCGATCGGTTCCCCGATCAGGAGGGCGCGGGGAAGGCGCTGGCCGGCTTCGACGGCGTGCTGGTGCCCGGCGGGTTCGGCGAGCGCGGGGTCGAGGGGATGGTGAACGCGGTGCGATGGGCCCGGGAGAACGACCTGCCCTTCTTCGGGATCTGCCTCGGTCTGCAGGTCGCCATCATCGAGTTCGCCCGTAACGTCTGCCGGCTGCCGGAGAGCAACAGCACCGAGTTCTCCCCCGAGTGCGAGACCCCGGTGATCGCGCTGATGCAGTCGCAGCGCGACGTGGCGGACCTGGGCGGCACCATGCGGCTCGGCGCGTATACCGCGAGACTGCGGGCCGGCTCCCGCGCGGCCCAGGCCTACAGCGCCACCGAGATCAGCGAGCGCCACCGGCACCGGTGGGAAGTCAACAACGCCTATCGCGACGTGCTCGCGGAGTACGGGCTGCGTCTCTCGGGCCAGTCGCCTGACGGTGGCCTGGTCGAGGTGATCGAGCTGCCCGATCACGCTTGGTACATCGGCTGTCAGTTCCACCCCGAGCTGAAGTCGCGCCCGACCCGGCCGCATCCGCTCTTCGCCGGATTCATCGGCGCGGCGCTCAAGCGGCGCCGGGGGCGGGGGAGCGGCGAGTCGCCGGCCCCCAGAACCATGGTGGAAGCCTCGCTTTGAGCGGTTGGTCGTTCTCGCGTGCCCCATTCGTGATCGCTGGCCCATGCGTGGTCGAGCCGGGCGACGTCTTGCCGCGCGTCGCGGAGGCACTGGCGCGGTACGCGGAGCGCCGGGGGGTGCCGGTCTGCTTCAAGGCGAGTTTCGACAAGGCCAACCGCTCGCGGCTGGGGGCGGCGCGGGGCCCGGGCACCGACGAGGGATTGCGCCTGTTGGAGCGGGTCCGGAAAGAGAGCGGGCTGCCGCTGTTGACGGACATCCACGAGACGCAGCAGGCGGGACCGGCCGCGGAGGTCGTCGACGCGCTGCAGATTCCCGCCTTCCTCTGCCGCCAGACGGACCTGCTCGTCGCCGCGGGGCGCACCGGCCGGCCGGTGAATGTGAAGAAGGGCCAGTGGATGTCGCCCGAAGGGATGACGGGCTCGGTGGAGAAGGTGCGGAGCGGCGGCAGCCGCGAGGTCGCGGTCACCGAGCGGGGCACCTTTTTCGGTTACGGCGACCTGGTCGTGGACATGCGGAACTTCAGCCGCCTGCGCGACGCCACCGGCGCGCCGGTCATCTTCGACGCGACCCACTCGGTGCAACGTCCCGGGCTGGGCTCGGCGGGGGCCACCGGCGGGGAGCGGGAGCATATCCCGGCCCTTCTTGCCGCCGCCGCGAGTGCCGGCGCGGACGGGTTCTTTCTGGAGACCCATCCGGATCCGGCCAGGGCGCCCAGCGACGCCGCCACCCAGTGGCCCCTCGACCGGCTCCCGGAGCTGCTCGACCGCACGCTCGATCTCTGGGCCCTCGTGCATGGAGATTGACACGGCTCGCGCCGCTCGCGTTCGGCTGGTAGCGCTCGACGTTGACGGCGTGCTCACCGACAACGGCATCTGGATCGGCCCGATTGCCGGGGAGCGGGTGGAGCTGAAGCGCTTCAACGTCCAGGACGGGCTCGGCGTGCGGCTCCTGCACACCGCCGGCATCCCGGTGCTCTGGCTGAGCGGACGGCATTCCGAGGCGACCGCGCTCCGCGCCAAGGAGCTGCGGGTGGACGAGCTGCTCCAGGTTCCCGGTCCCGAGAAGCTCGATGCCCTCGCGAAGGTCCTGTCGCGGCGGGGCCTCGGCTGGGACGAGGTCGCCTACGTCGGAGACGATCTCGCGGATCTCCAGGTCATGCGGCGGGTCGGCCTACCGATCGCGGTCGCCAATGCCGTCCCCGAGATCCGCGAGGTCGCCGCCGTCACTACCACGGCCCGGGGCGGGGACGGCGCCGTCCGCGAGATCGTGGATGCATTGCTCAAGGCGCGAGGACTTTGGGGCGACATGATCGAGCGCTACTTCACCGAGCAGGCAAGGCGCGATGGCTGACCCGGGCGCGACGGTCGAGCTCGGCCGGCAGGTGCTCCGGCTGGAGGGCGCGGCGGTCGAGGCCGTCGCCGACCGGCTCGACGAGCGGTTTGACCACGCGGTGCGGGTCCTCGCCCGGGCCGCCGGACGTGTCATCGTCACCGGTGTCGGAAAGTCGGGCCTGGTGGCACGCAAGATCGCCGCGACCCTTACGTCGACCGGAACGCCGGCGAGCTATCTGCACCCCATCGATTCCCTGCACGGCGATCTCGGCATCGTCGGACCGCACGATGTGGCGCTGGTGCTGAGCAAGAGCGGCGACTCGCAGGACCTCTTCGGCCTGGTGGGGTCGCTCCAGCGGCTCGGGGTGCCGATCATCGCTCTCACCGGCGCGCTCGACTCGCCCCTGGCCCGGGTGGCGACGGTGGTGCTGGACGGGTCGGTGGCCGAGGAGGCGTGTCCCTACGACCTGGCCCCGACGGCGAGCACGACGGTGGCCATGGCGCTGGGAGATGCGCTCGCGGTGGCGCTCCTGGAGCGCAAGGGATTCCGCCCCGAGGACTTCGCGGCGCTCCACCCTGGGGGCTCGCTGGGACGTCGGCTGCTGCTCCGAGTGCGCGACGTGATGCTTCCACCGGGGCGGATCCTTGCGCCGGAGGCGACGATGCGTGACGCGGTCGTCAGTCTGGCCCACGACCGCGGCCTCGCGCTGATCGGCACGGAGGGACGGCTTACGGGTGTCCTCACCACCGGCGACCTGACGCGCCTCGCCGAGCGCGATCCCGACTTTCTCGGCCGTCCTGTGGTGCAGGTGATGACCCGATCACCGAAGACCACCGGCCCCGACGACCTCGCGGCGGCCGCGGTCGGCACGATGGAGCGCAACGGCGTCATCGTCTTGCCGGTGATCTCCGACGGAGGGAAGATCGAGGGCGTGGTGCACCTGCATGATCTCATGCGGGCAGGGGCGGTGTGAGCGGACCGACCGGCGGGACGGCGGGACGGCGGGACAGGTGGAGGCGGAGCGCTTTCGCGTTGTCCGCCCTCCTCCTCGCGGCGACGCTGAGCGCCTGCGAAGAATCCGGCGCCCGGCCGACGACCACGGTCCAGGCGCCCGACAGCGCGGATCAGGTGCTCGAGGGGTTCTCACATTATGTGACCAAGGACGGCATTCGGCAGAGTCGGGTGCAGGCGGACACGGCCTACTTCTACGAGGGGACGCAGATCACGAATCTGGTCAACGTGAAGGTGACGTTCTACGACCTGAAAGGCGCCGAGAGCTCGACGCTCACGGCGAAGACCGGTCTCTATCGGTGGCAGGACGGTTCCATGGAGGCCAACGGCAAGGTGCTCGTGGTGTCGCCCGACGGGCGGCGGCTCGCCACCGAGCGGCTCCGCTACGACAACGCCAGCAACCAGATCTCCACGGACCGCCGGTTCACCTTCGAGCGGGGTGCGGAGCACCTCGAGGGTAACAGTTTTCGCTCGGATCCGGACTTCCGGAACGTGGTGACCGATCAGCCGCGCGGCGGAGGGCCCGCCGGGAACGGGATGCTGCTGCCGGGGCAGGAGAGCAAGCCATGAGGCGCGCCGCCGGTGCCGCGGTCCTGCTCGCCGCCGGGCACATCCTGGCGCCGGTCCCAGTGGTCGCTCAAGGTCAGCAGTGCGTCTTCCAGATCGACAACGTGGACCGGCAGGGCGCCGTGATCGAGACCCCGCAGGGTACCAACTACTTCGCCGGGGGCAACGTGCGGCTCAGCTGCCGCGGCACCAAGATCACCATGCAGAGCGACAGCGTCGCCGCGTACGGCGGCAACGTGGTCCAGTTCATCGGCCGGGTGAAGTATCGCGACTCGACGCTCACCATGGATGCCGACCGCGGCACCTACTTCAAGAGCCGGGAGCGCTGGGAGGCCCGGGGGAAGGTCGTCACCAAGAACCTCGTGACCGGCTCGACGCTGACCGGTCCTTCGCTCGACTACATGCGGGTCGTGAAGGGCGTGCGCGATACGATGGAGATGTTCGCGACCGGCCGGCCGACCATCCAGTACTT
>DATLHD010000118.1:0-2329 GCA_035540075.1 Gemmatimonadales bacterium | reverse complement strand
GGCGGAGTTGCCGGTGAGACGACGGCGGGTGAGGGTGAGCTTGCCTTTCTGCCCCGGCGGCAGCCCACGAAGGCCGGCCAGGAATTCCGCGCGATCCACGATCTCCCCCTCCTCGGTCGCCTGGAACCAGTCCGGGGCGAGCTGAGGGGCCCAGACGGCGGTGTCGCCAGAGGTGACTGCGTCAAGGAGCGACTGAGTGGTCGCTATTAGCCAGGCGGAGTCCGGGGGGGGAACTTGGGCGGCCACCGGTGCGGCGATGGAGGCGAGAAGAAACACACGAATGAGCATCGGCACGGCTCCGATATTGAAGGTCCGAATCCGGCGAGCGGGCGGCCCGCCCCGCCTACATTGGCCGGGGGCTCAGTCAGCGGACCGCAAAGGAGACGAACAATGAGGTCGATGCTGGTCATCGGACTGCTCTGCGCGCTGCTGACCCCGACCGGAGCGGCGCAGTGCCGGTCGCCCGAATACCGACAGTTCGACTTCTGGGTGGGGGACTGGGACGCCTACGACCTTCCCGATATGGCCAAGGCCGTCGCCCGGATCCAGGTGTCCAGCATCATGGAGGGCTGCGCCCTGCGGGAAGTGTATGTGCAGAAGGACGGTCTGAACGGCGAGAGCTTCACCTTGTGGGACGCGTCGCGCGGGCGATGGCACCAGAGCTGGGTCACCAACCGTGGAGCCCTGCTCCTGCTCGAGGGACGCCTCGAAGGCGAGCGGATGGTGCTGACCGCGCCGGAATGGAAGCCGGACGGGAGCTCGACGCTGCTCCGCGGGATGTGGTGGCGGGACGGCGCGAACGTGCGGCACAAGGCTGAGCGCTCGACGGACGGTGGCAGGACGTGGGTGCCGGTGTGGGACATGGTGTTTCAGCCGCACCGCGCGGCGTGAGCGTCCATCGCTGCAACAGGGCCCGGACTCGAATTTCGCCTTCGTAGCTATTCCGAATTGGGAGTTCGTAGCTGCGGAGGCGGCTCGTCGGCGGCGCCTGCGGCCCAGGCGTTCGCCGGCGGGCACGGCTTCCCGGCTGCCCCGTACGGCACTTCCCACTCGCTAGCAACCCACGACCCTGCCGCACGCCGGCCCTCGCAGCCGGCGGAGGCCGCGCGTCGAAAAATTGGGAGTTGCGCGGATGTAGCACGGCTCGCAGTTTCGCCGGTAAGCTCTCGTGAGCTTGCGACGTCCAACGCCCGCGAGCCCCCCGCGAGCCAGGGAAGGAAGGAGCAGACCGATGCCACGAAAGAAGAGCGACACCCGAAGCGTGGATACCGCGGTGGACAGCTCCAGTCAGGCAAGAGCGTGGACCGGACAGGAGCGGCGCCAGGAGCCGCGAGACGGCATCGCCGGCGAGGGTGGAGCGCGCCTGAGACGGAAGCCGGACGAGAGCCTGGCGCAGGAGATCCACGAGATCCTCATCTCCGATCCGGAGCTCGACGCCACCGACGTCGAGGTGGTGGTCGAGGGCGGGGCGGTCACACTCATCGGCGAAGTCGAGCATCCCGACGCGAAGCTCCTCGCGGAGGAGCTGACCGAATCAGTCGCCGGCGTGCGGCTGGTCCATAACCTCCTCGTGGTGCGGCGTTGATCGCTGGCTTCGTCGGGCTGGGCGCAATGGGTCGCCCCATGGCGGGGAATCTGATCCAGGCAGGGCACCGGCTGCGGGTGTGGAATCGCTCACCCCGCGCGGCGGAGGAGCTGGCACGGAAGGGCGCGGAAGTGGTGGCGAAGCCACGCGAGGCGTTCGACGAGGTCCTGATCTCCATGCTGGCGGACGACACGGCGGTGCGGGAGGTCGTCCTCGACTCGGGCATGCTGGATCGGGCCGCTGGCGGCGGCATCCACGTGAACATGGCCACGATCTCGGTCGCCCTCACGGAGGAGCTGAGCGAGGACCATCACCGGCGGGGGCTCCACTACATCGCGGCGCCCGTGTTCGGGCGGCCGGAGGCGGCAGCGGCGCGTCAGCTCAATATCGTCGCCGCGGGCGAGGGAGCGGCCCTGGATCGGGTGCAGCCGCTGCTCGACGCGATGGGGCAGCGGACCTGGCGGCTCGGCGCCGAGCCCAAGGAGGCCTCTGCCGCCAAGCTGGCCGGCAACTTTCTCATCGCGGCCGCGATCGAGTGCATGGGTGAGGCCGTGGTAATGGTGGAGCGATATGGCGTGCGCCCAGCGGCCTTCCTCGAGATCCTCGGCAACACCTTGTTCGCCGCGCCCGTGTACCGGAACTACGGGGCGCTGATCGCCGACCGGCGGTACGAGCCGGCCGGATTCCGGCTCGAGCTCGGCCTGAAGGACGTGCGGCTGGCGCTCGCGGCGGCCGAGTCGGCGC
>DATLHD010000117.1:0-4499 GCA_035540075.1 Gemmatimonadales bacterium | reverse complement strand
CCCAGCGCGCTTACCGTACACTCCCCGTGGATGGTCACGTTCTTCATGCTCTCGATGCGCTCCACCAGATAGCGCGACATGTTCGCGCCCAGGCCGGGCTTCCGAACCACGACATGCACCTGGCGCGCGTAACCGGCCAGGCGGACGATCGCCTGCCCCGCCGAGTTCCCGCCACCGACCACGACCACTTCCTCGCCCCGGCAGAGCCGGGCCTCCATGTCGGTGGCCGCGTAGTAGATCCCCGCCTCTTCGAAATCGGAGAAATTCGGGACCTCGAGCCGGCGATAGACCACGCCGGTCGCGATCAAGACCGAGCGCGCACGAAGGCGGGTATCGTCCGTCAGGGTGATGATGCGTTCGCCGGCGTCGATGCCGAGCGAGCGTACCGTACAGGGAACGGTGATGCTCGCACCGAATTTCTGCGCCTGCAGCAGCGCATTCTGGGTCAGGTCCCGGCCCGAGATGCCGGCCGGAAAGCCGAGGTAGTTCTCGATAAAGGTGCTGGTTCCCGCCTGCCCGCCCGGTGCAATCTTCTCGACGGTCAGGACGTCCAGTCCCTCCGAGGCGGCGTACACCGATGCCGCCAACCCCGCGGGTCCGGCGCCGACCACGATGAGGTCGTAGACATGTCCCTCCTCCATGCGCTGCACCATGCCCATGCACGCCCCGATAGCCCCGAGCGACGGGTTGCTGTGCCAGTTCCCGTCGGCATCCATCACGATCGGCGTGGCCGACACGGGGACGTTGAACTGCCGCAGCAGCGCCTCCGCCTGCGCGTCGGTCTCGAGATCGTACCAGCGGAAGGGGATGCCGTTCCGATAGGCGAAGTCCCGAAGCCGGTGTGCCTCGGGGGAGAAGCGAGACCCGATGATGCGGACGCCCTCGAAGCCTTGCTCGAGCAGCAGTTGCCGTCGCATGAGGAAGGCCTTCAGAAACGTCGCCCCGACATCGGGGAGCTCGTCCACCACCTGCCGCAGCTTCTTGGCGTCGAACTGGATGACGCGACCTTCGCCGGCCGCCCGCGCCTCCACCAGCACGGCGCGGCCGGAGAGCGTGTCGACGTCGCCCGTGAACCCGCCGGGTTGATGCCGCACCACGGCGTGACGGGAGCCGCGGGAACGCTCGGCGATCTCGATCTCACCCTCGAGGACGATGAAGAAGTCGACGTTCGTGTCGCCTTGGGCAAAGAGGACCTCGCCGTCGTGAACGGCACGCACGCTGCCGCGGCGCTCCAGGGTGGCGATGTCCTGGGCTCGGAGCGTCGGGAACGCGATGTCTTTGTCGGTAGCCATATGCGCAATCTAGACCCTTCGGATCCAATCGGTGATCGTGTCCGCCAGCTCGTCCAATACCTGGGCATCGGTGCGGCCGGAGCGCTTGAGGACCGAGAAGGAGTGATCCGCGCCTTCAACGATATGGAGCGTGGCCCGCGCGGCGAGAGCGTTGCACACGCCGGTGATGAGCTCGAGATCCGCGAGCGTGTCGCGGGAGCCCTGGAGGAACAGCATCGGCGTCTGAACGCGCTCCAGGTGCTCGGCGCGGGCCACCCCGGGCTGCTTCGCCGGATGCAGGGGAAAGCCCAGGAAGACGAGCCCGCGCACGCCCTCGAGCGGACGGCGGGCCATCGCGTTGGAGGTCATGCGCCCGCCCATGGACTTGCCGCCAGCGACGAGGGGCAGGTCCGGGGCGAGCGCGCACGCCATTGCCACCGCGGCCCGCACGGTAGCCTCGAGCACGCCGGGCGGGTCGGGGCGCCGGGAGCCGTGCTCCACGTACGGAAACTGGTAGCGGAGCGTGGCCACGCCGCGCGCCGCTAGCGCGCCGGCGATGTCCTCCATGAACTGGTGCCGCATCCCGGCGCCGGCGCCGAGGGCGAGGACGTAGACGGCCCAGGTATCGTCGGGCCGGAGGAAAATGGCGGACACGTCGCCGACGCTGTCGCCAACGTGGAGCCGGAGCTCGTCCATCATCCGTGTCATCCCGAGCGCAGCGACGGATCTTGCCAGTCTTCTAGACATTCCCGAGCCCGATCCCTCGCTGCGCTCGGGATGACGGATTGGAATCTCACCGCAGCTCCTCCATCAACGAGCCCAGCGCAGCCCCGAGATCCGGCGTCAGCTCGAGCACCTCCGCCAAAGGATCCTTCTTCAGCTTCCGCATCCGCTCGGGCACCGTCTTGATCGTGTGTTTCCGGATGTCGAGCCGAGGGTTGACCTCCCGCCACGCGAGCGGCACCGAGACGGGCGCTCCGGGCAGCGAGCGTACGCTGAACGGGGCCACGATGAGCTTGCCCGACCCATTCTGGAGATAGTCCACGTACACCTTGCCGTCCCGCTGATGGACCTGCCGGACGATCGTCGCGATCTCGGGCAGCCGGTCCACCAGGCACCGCGCCAGCAGCTCTCCGAGCGAGCGCGACTGCTCGTGGGTGCATTGCCGGCCCAGTGGAATCATGAGGTGCAGCCCGGAGGAGCCCGTGGTCTTCACCATGACCGGGAGCTCGATCCGGTCGCACAGCTCCTTCGCCGCGCGGGCGAGCTCCACCACGTGCTCGAAGGGTGCTCCCTTGGGATCGAGGTCGAGCACACACCAGTCCGGACGCTCCAGGGTCGGCGCGCGGCTGGCCCAGAGGTGGAGCGGGATGGTGCCCAGGTTCACCACGTAGAGCAGCGACGCCTCGTCGTCACAGACGAAGTAGTCGATCTCCCGCTGGGTGTCCTCGCTCCACATCCGCTCGGTGCGGATCCAATCCGGACGGAACCCCGGCGCGTCCTTCTGGAAGAAAGACTTGCCGGTGATCCCGTCGGGGTACCGCGTCATCACCACCGGCCGGTTGCGGAGGTAGGCCAGCAACCAGGGGGACACGGCGCGGTAGTACTCGATCAGGTCGCCCTTGGTATAGCCGTCGTCGGGCCAGAACACCTTCTTCGTGTTGGTGAGCTCGAAGGGCAGTCCTCCTTCCACCTCCCGAGGGAGCGCACGCGACCGCGGGATCTTGCCGGCGGGTTTCGGAGCTTCGCCGGCAAGATCCCGCTCGCCCGCTGCGCGGGCGCTGGGGATGACCTGGCGCCGGACGCACTCCTCCGGCGCCTTGTCCTCCCGGAACCGCAGGAATACCGGCTGCCGGAGCAGCCCCTCATCGGTCCACTCGGTGTACTGCACCTCGCACACCACGGTGGGCTCGACCCAGGTGGTCTCCCTGTCGCCCTGGATCGGCCCGACACACGGGGGATCGCGCCGCTTCTGTGCCTCCAGTCTGCGCGTGACCTCGGCGAGCTGCTTCTCCGTGAATCCGGTACCCGCACGGCCCGCGTAGGTGAGCTCGCCCTCGACGAAATCGGCGAGCTGCAGCGCCCCGAACCCACCACGCGCGCCCTTCGGCGCGGTGAACCCCACGACCACGAAATCGTCGGTTAGCCGAGAGCGCACCTTGATCCACAGGGGTGATCGGCCCGCCTTGTAGGGAGCATTCGCCTTCTTGGCCACGATCCCCTCGAGATCCAGCCGCACCGCTTCCTGATACAGTGCTTCACCTTGCTCGTCCACGTGCTCCAGGTACCGCAGGGCGCCCACCGGCGGCAGCACTCGGCGGAGGATCGCCTTGCGGTCAGTGAGCGGCAGGGGTCGGAGGTCGAAGTCCTCGAAGCCGAGGATGTCGAACCCGTAATAGGTGACCGGCGTGTTCACCGCGGCGTGGCGGATGTCGATCGGCCGGCTGAGGCGCGCGCGTCCCTGGAGTCGCTGGAAGCTGGGCCGACCCTGCTCGTCCAGGGCCACGACTTCGCCGTCCAGGATCAATCGGTCGAACGGCAAGGCGGCGACCGCGCGCAGGATCTCGGGGAAGCTGGCCGCGCAGTCATTGCCGTTGCGGGTGAGCAGCCTCGGCTCGCCTTTGACGCGCGCGACGAGGACGCGGTAGCCGTCGAGCTTGGGCTCGAACAGCCAGTCCTTCCGGGTGAACGGATCGTCCGCCGTCTCCGCCAGCATCAGCTTCACCGTCTTGACGTCCACCGGTCGCTTGGGCGCGCCGAGTCGTACCAGCTCGCGGCTGATGACCTCGCCCCGATCGCCGCCCTCGCCCAGCTCTTCCACGGTGAGCCCGGAGAGTACCGATTGCGGCGCCAACTCGTCCGGATCATTCGTCGCCCAGCCGTCCCGCTCCTTGATGAAGAGCCAATCCTTCTCCGACTTCTTGATCTTCACCAGGGTCCACATGCCGTGCAGCTTGTAGCCGCGGAGCTCGAAGAGGAGCTTGCCCTTCTCGAGGCCCTCCAAGGGATCGCCATGGGGTATCCACTCGCCTCGGTCCCACACGATCACCGCGCCGGCGCCGTAGTTGCCCGCCGGGATGAGGCCCTCGAAGTCGCCATACTCCAGCGGATGATCCTCCACGTGCACCGCGAGCCGCTTCTCCGCCGTGTCGTACGAGGGCCCTTTCGGCACAGCCCAGGAGCGGAGCACACCCTCCATCTCGAGGCGGAGATCGAAGTGCAATCGGC
>DATLHD010000116.1:0-4433 GCA_035540075.1 Gemmatimonadales bacterium | reverse complement strand
GCCACCCTCAACACCGAGGACCGTCCGCTCGGCGCGGAGGGTCTGCAGCGCGCGCTCCAGTCCGCGGACGCGCTGCTCTGCACGGTGACGGACCGGCTCACCGACGAGGTGCTGGGCGTGGAGCCTCGCCGGGCGCGGCTGCTGGCCAACTTCGGCGTGGGCTTCAACCACATCGACGTCGACTCGGCGAAGCGGCACGGGCTCGCCGTCAGCAACACCCCCGACGTTCTCACCGATGCCACGGCGGACATCGCGATGACGCTGTTGCTCACCGTCACCCGTCGCGCGGGGGAAGGGGAGCGGCAGCTGCGCGGGGGCGCGTGGACCGGATGGCGTCCCACCCACCTGCTCGGCACCCAGGTGAGCGGCAAGACGCTCGGCCTCGTGGGCATGGGCCGGATCGCGCGCGCGGTCGCCAAGCGGGCGCATCATGGCTTCGACATGAAGGTCATCTTTCACGACCCCTATCCGCCGCCGCCCGATGTGGCCCGCTCGCTCGGCGCCGAGCCGCGGGAGCGCCTCGAGCAGGTGCTGGAGGAGGCGGATTTCGTCTCCCTCCACTGTCCGGCCACGCCGGAGACCCGGCACTTGATGAACGCGGACCGGCTGGGGCGGATGAAGCCGGGAGCGTATCTGATCAACACCGCGCGGGGCGACGTGGTGGACGAGGCCGCCCTCGTGGCAGCGCTCCGGAGCGGGCGCCTGGCGGGTGCCGGGCTCGACGTCTTCGAGCGCGAGCCGCAGGTCTCCCCCGAGCTGCTCGCGATGGAGAACGTCGTCCTCCTCCCCCACCTCGGCAGCGCGACCCGTGAGACCCGGGTCGCCATGGGCATGCGCGCGCTCGAGAACCTCCGTCTCTTCTTCCAGGGCAAGCCCCTCCGGGACAAGGTCGTGTGACGCAGGCGGGTCTGGAGCCGTTCGCCGCCGGCGCGCTCCCGGAGTCCCTCGATCCGGCCGCCGCCAGCGCGGCGGCGTACGCCACCGAAGTCGTCGAGCTGCTGTCGGGTCTGCTGCTGGAGCTGGTTCGTCTGCGTCAGCCCGACATCGAGCCGGTGCTCCGGGGCGAGGGCGACGTGGGCAGTCTGAATCCGGACGTCGTCGCCCGGGCGCTCCAAGTCCAGGGGATCTGGTTCCAGCTGCTCAGCATCGCCGAGCAGAACGCCGCCATGCGGCGGCGGCGGCAGATCGAGGCGGAGCGGGGTCACGATCAGCTCCGCGGCACTTTCGAGAACGTCATCTCCTCCGCTGCTGCGAGCGGCATCAAGGCCGACGACATCCGCGCCCTCCTGGACCAGCTCCGCGTGCGTCCGGTGATCACCGCGCACCCGACCGAGGCCAAGCGGGTCACCGTGCTGGAGAAGCACCGGCGGATCTACCGCCGCCTCGTGGACCTGGAGTCGCCTCGGTGGACGCCGCGCGAGCGCCAGGCCCTGGTAGCCGGCCTCCGGAACGACATCGAGCTGCTCTGGCTCACCGGTGAGCACCGCCTGGCCAAGCCGACCGTGCCCCAGGAGGTCTACTGGGGGCTCCACTACTTCAACGAAACGCTGTTCGAGGCGGTCCCCGACCTCATGGAGAAGGTCGAGCGGGCGCTGGCGGAGTACTACCCGGGCGAAACCTTCCAGGTGCCGGCCTTCTTCCAGTTCGGCTCCTGGGTCGGCGGCGACAGGGACGGCAATCCGTTCGTCACCAACGACGTCACCCGCAGCACGTTGCTGGAGAACCGGCTGACCGGGGTTCGGCGCTACCACCGGCGGTTGGGGGAGCTGGTGCGCGCGCTGAGCATCACCGAGCACGCGATCACGGTGTCGGATCGGTTCCGACTGGCGCTCGAGCGGGAGCTCGCCGCTACCGGAGAGGGTGACGCCATCGCCAGCCGGAACCCGGGCGAGGTGTTCCGGCAATACCTGGCGACGATGCTGCGCCGGCTGGAGGTGATGATCCGCGCCACCGAGCGGGGCGAGAGCCTGGTGGATCCCGCCGGTTACGCTTCGGCCGACGCGCTCGTCGCCGACCTCAAGCTGATCGAAACCGAGCTGCTGGAGGCGGACCGTCCGGAGATCGCCGAGGCGCTGGTGCGCCCGGTGCGGCGGGAGGTGGAGGCCTTCCGCTTCAGCACAGTACGGCTCGACGTCCGGGAGAACACCACCAAGCTGAACGCGGCCTTGCGCGCGCTGCACTCGGCGACGACCGGCGCTGCCGAAGCGCCCGGGGATCCGGAGGCGTGGCGCACCTGGGTCGCGGCCGAGCTCGCGCGGCCGCTGGCGCCGGACACCCCAGTGCCGACACTGCCGAAGGACAGCGCGGAGACGCTGGGCATGTTCGCGCTGGTGCGACAGCTCCGTGACGAGGTGGACCGGGAAGCATTCGGCTCGTTCGTGCTGAGCATGACCAGGAGTGTGAGCGACGTCCTGGGCGCGTACCTGCTGGCCAAGACCGCCGGCCTCTTCGCCGACGCGCCCGGTGTGGAAAGCTCCACCCTTCCGATCGTGCCCCTCTTCGAGACCATCGACGATCTTCAGCGCGCGCCCGCGATCATGAAGGAGCTGCTGAACGTCCCGGTCGTGCGCCGGAGCGTCCGGGGGCAGGGCGGGGTGCAGGAGGTGATGATCGGCTACTCCGACTCCAACAAGGACGGCGGCTTCCTCGCGTCCAACTGGGAGCTCTACAAGGCGCAGATCAAGCTGACGCGGGTGGGTCGCGAGGCCGGGGTGCCCATCGCGTTCTTCCACGGGCGGGGTGGCTCGGTGAGTCGCGGCGGGGCGCCGACCGGGCGGGCGATCGCGGCGCAACCCGCCGGCTCCATCGGCGGACGGCTGCGGATCACCGAGCAGGGTGAGGTGGTGTCGTTCAAGTACGCCAACCGCGGCACGGCGCAGTACCAGATCGAGCTCCTCGCCGCGAGCGTCGTGGAGCACACGCTCAAGTCCGAGCGGGAGGAGGCGCTGGTGCCGACCGCCGAGGGCGACGAGGCGATGGAGGCGCTTTCCGGCGCGGCGATGGCGGCGTACCGCCGTCTGATCGACGATCCCAGCCTGCTGCCCTACTACCAGGCGGCGAGTCCCCTGGAGGAGCTCACCCTCCTCAACATGGGCTCGCGTCCCGCGCGCAGGTTCGGCGCCCAGTCGCTCAGCGATCTCCGCGCGATTCCCTGGGTGTTCGCCTGGTCGCAGAACCGGCACTTCGTGCCCGGGTGGTACGGCGTCGGCAGCGGGATGCTCACGTTCCTGCAGGTCCGGGGCGAGCGCGGCTCGGCGCTGCTCGCACGGATGTTCGCCGACTCACGACTCTTCCGGCTGATCGTGGACGAAGTGGAGAAGACGCTCTCCTACGTGGACCTCGATCTGGCCCGGCAATACGCCGAGCTGGTGCCGGACGCGGGGGTGCGGGAGGCGATCTTTCCGATGGTCGAGGAGGAATACCACCGGACGGTGGACGCCGTGCTCCGCATCAGCGGCGGCCGCCAGCTGGCCGAGCGATTCCCCCGGTTCCGCCGCAAGCTGGCGCGGCGGATGCCGACGCTGAATCAGGTCGGTCGCCAGCAGATCGAGCTGCTGCGGCGGTTCCGAGAGTCGGGTGGAGATGTGACGCAGGAAGAGCAGCTCTCGGCGCTGCTGCTGTCGATCAATGCGATCGCGGCGGGGTTCGGAGCGACAGGCTAAGGAGCAGGATTCCGTTTTACAAACCTTTCACACCCTCTCCGCCCCCGCCCGCCGCTTTCTCTCGACCTCCACTTTCAGTTGACCGCACGCCGCATTGATGTCGAGACCCCGGCTACGCCGGACGGTGGCTTCGATCCCCTGATTCCGCAGCCGCCCCGCGAACCGCCGGATCCCCGGTGCGCTGGTGGGGGTGAGGTCGGGCGATCCTCCGGGGTGCAGCGGCAGGATATTGACCAGCGCGCCCAGTCGCCGGGCCAGCTTCGCGAGACGGTCCGCGTCATGGTCGGAGTCGTTCACCCCGCCGATCATCACGTACTCGAACGTCACCCGCTTCCGGAACGCCTCCGCCGCGCGCAGCACCGCCTCGAGGTCGTACTTCTTCTCGATCGGCATGATGGCGAGCCGCTGCGGCGTGGTGGTGGCGTGGAGGGAGATCGCCAGGCGGAACTGCTCCGGCCGCTTCGCCAACTCCGCCATTCCCGGCAGGATGCCGACGGTGGAGACGGTGATGTGCCTGGCGCCGATCCCGAGCCCCTCGGGCGAGTTGAGCATGCTGAGCGCGACGCTCACCGCCGGCCAGTTGAGCAGCGGCTCACCCATTCCCATGAAGACGATGTTGGTCGGCCTGTCCTCGGGCGTACGCAGCAGGATCTCGCGCACCTGGCCCGCGATCTCGAAGGGCGTGAGGTTCCGGCGGTAGCCCATCAGGCCAGTGGCGCAAAAGGCGCAGCGGAGCGCGCACCCTGCTTGCGAGGAGATGCAGAGCGTCCG
>DATLHD010000115.1:0-5963 GCA_035540075.1 Gemmatimonadales bacterium | reverse complement strand
CCGCGCCGGAAGGTGAGCGAGTACAAGAAGCAGCTGGTCGAGAAGCAGCGGCTCCGCGCCCAGTACAACGTCAGCGAGGGTCAGCTCCGGAACACCTTCGCCGAGGCGACGCGGCGGGAGGGTCACACCGGCGTCGCGCTGCTCCAGCTCCTGGAGATGCGGCTCGACGCGGTGGTTCTCCGCGCCGGGTTCGTCCGCACCATCTTCGCGGCGCGCCAGGCGGTCTCCCACGGCCACTTCACCGTGAACGGGAAGCGCAGCACCATCCCCTCGCACCGGCTCCAGCCGGGCGATGTCGCGGCGCTGACGCCCAAGAGCCGGGACCTGGCTGCCTTCCTCGGCCCGCTCGAGAACGCCCGTCCGTCCGCGCACCTGTCGCTCGACAAGGAGAAGCGGAGCGTGCGGGTGAACGAAGTCCCGGAGCGCGAGCAGATCCCGGTGATCTGCGAGATCTCCCTGGTCGTCGAGTACTACTCCCGTTGATCTCCCGGGCTCCCGCCGCCGCGCGCGTCGGGAGCCCAGTTTTTCGCCTCGCCTTCCTTCAGCTCGTGATGTTCGCTCTCACACTGGTGCAGCCGGCGGAGGCGCAGCGCGCCTGGGAGGCGGTCACCCGCCGCTTCGACGACTTCGCGCAGACGGCCAGAATCGTGGGCGGCAGCGCGGTGCTGGTGCGCGACGGGCGCATCGTCGCTCGACACCACTACGGCTTCGCGGACCGCGCGAGCGGACGCAAGGCCGGCGACTCGACGATCTACCACTGGGCCTCGGTCACCAAGACCCTCACCGCGGTCGCCGTGCTCCAGCTCCGCGATCGCGGTCTTCTCCAGCTGGACGATCCTATCACTCGCTGGGTCCCCGAGCTCCGCGCCGTCCACGGTCCAGACGGAGCGGTGGCCAGGATCACGCTCCGGATGCTCCTGTCGCACTCGTCGGGCTTCCAGTCGCCCACCTGGCCCTGGAGCCACGGCGAGCCATGGGAGCCATTCGAGCCCACCGAGTGGAGCCAGCTGGTGGCGATGATGCCGTACCAGCGGCTGGAGTTTCCGCCCGGGTCGCGTTACGGCTACTCCAATCCCGGTTACATCTATCTCGCGCGCGTCGTGGAGAAGCTGACCGGCGATCCCTGGGCGGTGTACGTGCAGAAGAACATCTGGACCCCCCTCGGCATGGATCGCAGCTATGTCGGGGCCACGCCCTATCACCTCGCGGCGCAGCGCTCGCACGGCTATCGGGTCGCGGGCGACAGCGTCGCCGATCTGGGGGCGGACTTCGATCCGGGGATCACGATCCCGAACAGCGGCTGGAACGCGCCGGTGGCGGACGTCGCCCGTTATCTGGCGTTCCTCACCGGGGCGATCGGCGATTCCACGGTACTCCCCCGCAGGACGCTGGAGGAGATGTGGGCGCCATCGGTGCGGACCGGGGCCGCGCTCCCCGAGCTCGCCGCCGTCGGTCTCGGCTTCTTCTCCCTCGAGGATGAAGGGCGCCGCATCGTGGGGCACACCGGCGACCAGGCGGGCTACCGCTCGTACGTGTACTTCGATCCCGCCGCTTCCACCGGCGTCATCCTGGTCTTCAATACCAACAACGACGATGGCGTGGGCGACCCGGAGATGGCCGCCCTCGCCCGGGAGGCACTCGCGGCGCTGCGCCGCTGACAGGTGGTGAAGATTTTTGCACTCCGTGTCTCCTCGCGGGTCGTCCCTGGCCCTCCTCTTGCACCCCCGCCCTCCGATTCCCACTCACAGACGACTCGAACGTCAAAGGCAACGGAGGCGAGATGTTGGGTAAGCGACTGTCACTCTTCGCGCTGGTGCTTCTGGCCGCGTGCGCCGGGGAGAGCCCGGACCGCATGGCGGCGGATAGCCTGAGCCGCGATCTGCAACGCGCGCCGGTGGATTCCTCGGCGGTGCTCAACGACTCCGCGCCGGCGGCCCCCGAGCCCCCTAAGCCGGTGGCGACCAAGCCGAAGCCCAAGCCGGCTCCCATGGCCGCCCCCGCTCCCAAGCCCGCTCCCGCGCCCGCTCCCGAGCCCCTGGCGCTCGCCTCGGGCACGGTCATCGCGACCGCGGTGGACCAGGAGATCCACTCGCGCGTGAACAAGGCGGGCGAGATGATCACCACCACCGTCAGCTCCGACGTGACCGACTCGCGCGGTCGCGTGGTCATTCCCGCGGGATCCCGGGTCACCATGACCATCAGCGAGATCCACGAGTCGGAGAACAAGGGCGACAAGACCGGCAAGCTCACCCTCACCCCGACGGAAGTGGCGATCGCGGGCAGGAGCTATCCGATCGTCGCCTCGGCGGAGGCTCTCGACCGCCACCTGCAGGACCGGAAGACCAACGCCGGTGACGTGGCGAAGGTCGGCGTCGGCACCGCGGCGGGCGCACTGGTCGGCCGGGTGATCGGCGGCAACACCAAGGGCGCGGTGATCGGCGGCATCATCGGTGGCGCCGTCGGCACCCAGCGCGCGATCGAGACCCAGGACCGGGACGTGGTGGTCCCCGCCGGGTCGAGGGTCGAGCTTCGGCTGCAGGGCGGGCTGGTCATCTGAGCTGATCGCGACCCTGTCACCCTGAACGAAGTGAAGGGGACCATGCTGGTATGGTCCCCTTCGCTGCGCTCAGGGCAACAGGCTTTATACTCCCACCATGTCCCGAGCCTTCGTCAACGAAGACGCCGGTGCCGCTCCTGAGCGGTACCCGCTCCCGCCTCGCGATGATCCGGGCTTTCCGCTCGCGGCGGCTCGCGCGCTGCTGCGGGGCGCCGACGTGGGGGACACGCCCGGGGCCGAGGCGGCGACCGGACTCTACTTTGGCGATCCTGCGCTGAAGCGGGAGGTCGAGCAGATCCTGGCGGAGTCGCAAGAGGACGGCAACGAGCGGCTGGAGCAGCTCGCCGAGCGGTTCCTCAGGCGGGTCGCCCGCGGTCGCGCCTGAGCCGGGCGGCGCGTCGGTACGGGAAGACATCGACCACCTCGCCCGCGGCGAGGCGCTGCTGCACTCCCTGCCAGAACTCGACGGCCAGCAGATCGCCGTGGGCCGCGAGGAACGCCTCGCGCACCCGTCCCGGCGGCACCAGGAAGGCGCGGAACTCCTCGGGAAAGACATCCATCTCCCCCACATGAAACCACGGCTCCGCCGCCATCTCCTCCTCGATCGAAGTGGGCTCGGGCAGGCGCCGGAAGCGGCAATCGGAGAGCAGGCAGAGCTCGTCGTAGTCGTAGCAGATCACCCGACCGTTCCGGGTCACGCCGAAGTTCTTCAGCAGCATGTCTCCGGTAAAGATGTCCGCTGCGGCGAGGTCCTTGATCGCGTTGCCGTAGTCGAGCACCGCCTCGCAAGCGGCCGCCTCGTCGGCGTCCCGGAGGAAGAGGTTGAGGGGCGTGACCCGTCGCTCGGTGTAGAGCTGCCTGACGATCACCCGATCTTCCTCCACCCGCACCGTGGCTCCCGCCACCGACAGGAGGTAATCCAGCAGATCATCGGGGAAGCAGCGGCGGGGGAACTCGAGGTGCTCGAACTCCTGCGCATCCGCCAGCCGCCCCACGCGGTCGCGCACGAACACGAAGTGGTACCTCTCCATCACCGCCTGGCGGGTGGTGTTCTTGGGGGCGCCGAAGGTGTCCTTGATGATCTTGAAGATCACGCTCCAGGAGGGCAGGGTGAACACGGCCATCACCATCCCCTCGTCACCCTCGGCGAAGGCGAAGCGGGCCTCGGACCGCTCCAGCTCCGCCATCAGGCTTCGATACAGCTCGGTCTTGCCGTGCTTGTTGAAGCCGATCGCGGTGTACAGCTCGTCCACCCGCTTGAGCGGCATGATGGTGCGGAGGAAGTCGATCATCGCCCGCGGCCGGGGCACCTCCACCCGGAAGTAGCTCCAGCTGAATCCGAAGACGATGCTGGCTTCGTTCTCCGTCATCAGCACCGCGTCCACCACGATGCCCCGCTCGGTGCTGATGAGCGGGAGCACCAGCGGCAGCGCCAGCTCGCCCCGCCGAACCCGGCCGACCAGATAGGCGCCCTTGTTCCGGTAGAAAACCGGGCGGAGCATCTCCACCGTCACGGTGCCATCCCCGGCCGCGTCCGCGAGCCGCTCGCGGATGATCGCCGCCACCGCGTCGGCATCGCGCTCGAGCTGCGCGTAGGGCACCGACCAGACGTACGACTCGAGGATCGTCCGCACGAGCCCGCCGTCCACCGCGCTGCCACCGTAGGCGATGAGGAGGTCGTGGTCCCACTCCGCCCCGGTGTCGGGCGCGGGATCGAGATATTCGATCGCGGGATCGGCGCCGACGGTGCTGAAGATTCGGCGGGTGACCGAGTTGAAAAACGTGCGCGCGAGCTCCGCGTCGGGGCGGCCGGCCAGGTCCTGCTGATGGCGCGCCTTCACGGCGGCCCAGCGGACGCGCTCCAGGACCGCGTCTTCCAGGATGTCGCTCACGTCGGCGACGGCGCCGTCGAGGTGGATGCGGTAGAGCGCGAGCCGGGCGGTGGCGTCGGCCTGGGCGCCGCGCCAGTCGCGCCGCTCGAACCGGTCGCGGGCCCGGCGGGTGATCTCCTCGAACCCGCTGATCCAGCGCTCGTAGGCGGTGTGGATCGCGCGCGCGGCCGCGGCTTCCCCCTTGGCGGCGCCTGCCGGCTCAGTCAGATTGAGCGTCGATCGCATCGATCCTCTTCGTGACAGCAGCCCCTGGAAGGATCCCGTCCCATGCCCGCCACCGCACCCGCGTCATCCGCACCCAAGGCTCCCACCGACGGGCAGCCCATCACCATGAAGGACGGCCGGCTCCAGGTCCCCGCGACGCCGATCATTCCTTTCATCGAGGGTGACGGCACCGGGCCGGATATCTGGCGCGCCTCGGTGCGCGTGTTCGACGCCGCGGTCGAGCGGGCGTACGCCGGCAGCCGGCGCATCGCGTGGATGGAGGTGCTGGCCGGCGAGAAGGCCAAGGACCGGCTCAACAGCTGGCTGCCGGACGAGACCCTCGCCGCCATCGAGCGCCATCTCGTGGCGATCAAGGGGCCGCTCACCACGCCGGTCGGCGGCGGGTTCCGCTCGCTCAACGTGGCGCTTCGGCAGAAGCTCGATCTGTACGCCTGCCTGCGGCCGGTGCGCTGGTTCAAGGGCGTACCCTCGCCGGTGAAGGCACCGCAGGACGTGGACATGGTGATCTTCCGCGAGAACACGGAGGACATCTACGCCGGGATCGAGTACAAGGCCGGCACTCCCGAGGTCAGGCGGGTGATCGAGTTCCTCCAGGGGCAGATGGGCGCCCAGTCCATCCGCTTCCCGGCCACGAGTGCCATCGGAATCAAGCCGGTGTCGGAGGAAGGCTCCAAGCGGCTCATCCGCGCCGCCATCGAATACGCGATCATCCAGAAGCGGCCGAGCGTGACGCTGGTGCACAAGGGCAACATCATGAAGTTCACCGAAGGCGGCTTCCGGGACTGGGGCTATCAGCTCGCGGTGCAGGAGTACGGGGCGGTCGAGATCGACGGCGGACCCTGGTGCCGGCTGCCGCAGGGCATCGTGATCAAGGATGTGATCGCGGACGCCTTCCTCCAGCAGATCCTCACCCGGCCGAAGGAGTACTCCGTCATCGCCACCCTCAACTTGAACGGCGACTACATCTCCGACGCGCTCGCCGCGCAGGTGGGCGGCATCGGCATCGCGCCGGGGGCGAACATCAACTACGTCACCGGCCACGCTGTCTTCGAGGCCACCCACGGCACCGCGCCGCGCTACGCCGGCCAGGACAAGGTGAATCCCGGCTCGCTCATCCTGTCGGGCGAGATGATGTTCCGCTACCTGGGCTGGAACGAGGCCGCGGACCTGATCCTCTCCTCGCTGGAGCGCACCATCGGGCAGCAGCGGGTGACCTACGACTTCGAGCGGCTGATGCCGGGCGCTACCCTCGTCAAGACATCCGAGTTTGGGGAGGCGATGGTGGAGAA
>DATLHD010000114.1:0-4519 GCA_035540075.1 Gemmatimonadales bacterium | reverse complement strand
GGCGATCGGCGTGTACGGCGTCATCTCCTATGGGGTGGCGCAGCGGACTCAGGAGATCGGGATCCGCATGGCGCTGGGCGCGCGCCACGGCGACGTGCTGGCGATGGTCGTGCGGCACGGCGCGACCCTGGCCGGCGTGGGCCTCGTCGTCGGCCTCGCGGTGGCCCTGGCGCTGTCCGGGCTGCTGCAGAGTCTGCTCTACCAGGTGAGTCCGACCGACCCGCCGACGTTCGCGGGGGGACTGGTGGTGCTTTCGATCGTGGCGGTGCTCGCAGCGGCGCTGCCCGCCCGGCGCGCCGCCAAGACCGACCCGATGGTCGCCCTCCGGAGCGAGTGACATGGCCCTGGCGATCGATCCGCTCATCCGCCTCGACGGCATCTCCAAGATCTTCCACACGGAGGAGGTGGAGACCCACGCCCTCTCGCGGGTGAGCCTCGACATCCGGGCCGGCGAGTTCGTCGCGATCTGCGGCCCGTCCGGCTGCGGCAAGACCACGCTGCTCTCGCTGCTCGGTCTCCTCGACTCCCCCAGTGAAGGGAGCTACGTGCTCGCGGGCGAGCCGGTGGCCACGCTCTCGCCGGTCCAGCGGGCCCGGGTCCGTTGCCGGGCCATCGGCTTCATCTTCCAGGCCTTCAATCTCATCGGCGATCTCGACGTGTACTCCAACGTCGAGCTGCCGCTCAAGTACCGGGGGCTCCCCCCGGCCGAGCGCCGGGCGCTGGTACACGAGGCGCTGGAGCGGGTCGGCCTGCTGCACCGGATCCACCACTTCCCCTCGCAGCTCTCCGGCGGCCAGCAGCAGCGCGTGGCGGTGGCCCGCGCGGTGGCGGGGAAGCCGCTCGTCCTGCTGGCCGACGAGCCCACCGGCAATCTCGATTCCACCAACGGCGCCCAGGTGATGGAGCTCCTCCAGGAGCTCCACGCGGGCGGCGCCACGATCGTGATGGTCACTCACGACCCGCGCTACGTCGGCCGCGCCGGGCGCAACGTCTTCCTCTTCGACGGCCGGGTCGTCGCCCGCCCGCCGGCCGAGCTGGAGGTGGCATGATGGATGTCTTCTGGCGTGACGTGCGGTTCGCGGTGCGGAGCCTGCTCCGGAGCCCGGCCTTCACGGCGATCGCCGTGCTCACCCTCGCCATCGGCATCGGCGCGAACACCGCGATCTTCAGCGTGGTCTACTCGGTGCTGCTCCGCCCGCTCGCGTACTCGAAGCCCGAGCAGCTGCTCTCGATCCGAGCCGCCTACTCCGGGACCGGTGCGCAGGACATCACGGTTTCCCAGCCGGAGTTCAACGACATCCTCAAGGGCGTGAGCGCGCTCCAGGACCTCGCGGCGGTCTATCCCATCAACATCAACCTGACCGGTCTGGGTGAGCCTCAGCGGATTCAGGCCTCCGTGGTCTCCGACAATTATTTCCGGGTGCTGGGCGTGGCACCCGCCATGGGCCGCGACTTCGCACCCGACGATGACCGGGGGCAGATCGGCTACGTCGTCATCATCTCGCACGACCTCTGGCAGAAGCGGTTCGGCGGCGATCCCGGCGTAATCGGGAAGACGGTGCGGCTGGACGACGATCCCATGACGATCATCGGGATCATGCCGAGCGGCTTCCGGCACGTGCTGGAGAGCGGGGCCTCCCCGATGGAGGTGTGGGCACCGATCGCACTGGACAATCCCGATACCAACTTCCTGAACGTGCGCAACGCCCGGGTGTACGACCTGATCGGTCGCCTGAAGCCGGCCCGTACTATCGAGGACGCGCAGGCGGAGCTGGGCGTGCTCACCGGCAGGCTGCTGGAGGAGTACCCGCAGTTCTATCCCACGAACCAGGGATGGCATCCGGTCGCCAAGCCGCTGGCGGAGCAGGTGGTCGGGGACGTCCGGCCGGCGCTGCTCGTGCTGCTCGGCGCTGTCGGCTTCGTGCTGCTGATCGGCTGCGCCAACGTGGCCAACCTGCTGCTCGCCCGCGCCACGGTGCGCGAACGGGAGATCGCGCTCCGCACCGCGCTGGGAAGCAGCCGGGGCCGACTCGTCGGCCAGCTGCTCACCGAGAGCCTGGTGCTCGCCGTCATGGGCGGCGGTGTCGGGCTCGTGCTCGCCGCGTGGGGCTCGAGCGCGCTGGGGCGACTGGTGGCGCTGTATCTCCCACGCGCCGGGGAGATCCAGCTTTCGCTTCCGGTGCTGGGCTTCACCGCCTTCCTCATTCTGCTGACCGGCGTGGTCTTCGGTCTGATCCCCGCGCTCCAGGCCTCGCGCGCCGACCTGCAGGGCGTACTGAAGGACTCCGGCCGCGGGAGTTCCGGCGCGCCCCGGACGCGGATGCGCGCCGCGCTGGTGGTCGCGGAAGTGGCCGTGGCCCTGATGCTCCTCGCCGGCGCGGGGCTCATGCTGAGGAGCTTCCAGCGACTGATGGCGGTGGAGTACGGCTTCGATCCCGACCGGCTGCTCACGCTCCAGGTCTGGCTGCCGGTCCCGAACGACCGCTCCAAGGGCCGCTTCCAGACCCAGGAACAGCGCCGGACGTTCTACGATCGTTCCCTGGCGGCGCTGCAGGCGGTGCCCGGCGTCCGCGATGCGGCGTTCATCTCGCGGCTTCCCCTCCGCGGCCAGAACGATGCACGCCTCGTCATCGAGGGCCGGCCGGTGGGACCCGACGATCCTCCAGTGACGGCTCAGGTCCGGCTGGTGAGCTCGAACTACTTCGAGACGATGGGAATTCCGCTGCTGTCCGGTGAGCCATTGCCGGAGCTGGAGGATTCGCTCTCGAACGGCAGCATCCTGGTGAATCGCACCATGGCCGAGAAGTACTGGCCGGGTGAGGACCCGATCGGACGACGGGTACGGTTCGGGAACGACGGCCCCTGGGTGACGGTGCGGGGTGTCGTGGGCGACGTCCGGCAGATCGGACTCGCCGACCCGCCGAGGGAAGAGCTGTACGGCTCGTACCGCGCAATCTCGCCGAACGAGATGGCGATGGTGGTGCGGACCGGTGACGAGGACCCCGAGCGGCTCGGCGCCGCGGTCACCGCCGCCATCCGCAGCGTGGACCCGGAGCAGCCGGTCTTCTCGGTGATGTCCATGGAACGGGTGATCGAGAACGCCAGTGCCGAGCGGCGGATCTCGATGGTGCTGTTGCTGCTGTTCGCCGGCATGGCCCTCCTGCTGTCGGCGATCGGCATCTACGGCGTGATGGCATACACCACGACCCAGCGGCGCCAGGAGATCGGCATCCGGCTCGCGCTCGGCGCCGGGACGCCGGACGTGCTCCGTCTGGTGGTCGGGCAGGGGATGCGGCTGGTGCTCGTGGGCCTCGTCGCCGGGCTGCTGGGCGCGTGGCTGCTGAGCCGCGCGCTGGCGAGCCAGCTCTTCGGGATCACCGCGCAGGACCCGGTCACGTACGCGACCGTCGCCCTACTCCTCGGCACCGTCGCCCTGGTGGCGACGTGGGTTCCGGCGCGCCGCGCGACGCGAGCGGACCCCATGATCTCCCTGAGGGTGGAGTAGTGGACCGGCTTCGGGCCGACCTCCGCTACGCCTGGCGGCAGATCGCCCGCTCGCCCGGCTTCGCCGCGATCGCGGTGCTCACGCTGGGCCTCGGGATCGGGGCCAATACCGCGATCTTCACCGTCGTCAACGCGGTCCTGCTCCGGCCGTTGCCGTACCCCGAGGCCTCGAGGCTGGTGAGTGTAGCGGAGCGGCGGCCCAACGGGACGGCGAACGTCGTCTCATATCCCAACTTCCTCGACTGGCGGAAAGACGGCGCGCTGGAGGCGGTCGCGTTGGGACGGACGCTGTCATTCAACGTGGGTGGTGCCGAGGGGCCGGAGCGGATCGCCGGTGCACTGGTCAGCGCGGATTACTTCCAGGTCCTTGGCCTGGCTCCCGCTGCCGGCCGCTATTTCCTCCAGGGGGAGGACACCCCGGGCAAGGATGGGGTCGCCGTCATCGGGCACGGCCTCTGGGAGAGCCGATTCGGCGGAGATCCCGGCGTGGTCGGCCGGACTCTCACCGTAGACGGTCAGGCGCTGACGATCGTGGGCGTCGCCCCCGCGGGGTTCAAGTATCCGGAGGAGACGGAGCTGTGGACGCCGATCTCCCGCGACGAGCCGGGGCTGCTGGAGGAGCGCGGGCTCCATGCCTACGAGGTGATCGGCCGGCTGCAGGCAGGCCAGACCCTCGAACAGGCGACGACGCGCCTGCAGTCGCTCGCCGGCCGGCTCGCGGCCGAGTATCCGGTGTCCAACCGCGGGTGGGGCGTCGGCCTGACGCCGCTTCATGAGTCGCTGGTTCGCGATCTCCGGCCGACGCTGCTGCTCCTCATGGGCGCGGTGGGCTTCGTCCTCCTGATCGCCTCGGCCAACGTGGCCGGCATGATGCTGGCCCGGGGCGCGTCGCGGCGGCGTGAGCTTGCCATCCGCGCCGCGCTCGGAGCTGGACGGTGGCAGCTGGTGCGGCAGCTCCTCACGGAGACCGTCCTGCTCACCTTCCTCGGCGGCGTGCTCGGCGTGGGGCTCGCTC
>DATLHD010000113.1:0-8488 GCA_035540075.1 Gemmatimonadales bacterium | reverse complement strand
GCAGGCACGACCCGACGCCGTCGCGGCCAGCGCGGGCACCACGTACCCCGAGAGAAAGTCGTCCTCGCGAAGCTCCACCGGTGGGAAATAGCGGTTCGGCTTCGGTCGCACGAGGAGATCGAGCCGCGCCCGACCGCGGGCGCCGCGCGCGGAGACGTGAAGGCGATACTCGCCATCACGCTGGCGCACCCAGCTCTGGCCGATGGCGAGGTCCGCACGGCTGGTATCCATGCCGACCTGGGCCGCGGGAACCTCCGCCGTGTAGCGATCGTGGCGGCCGTCCGGCCGGCGGTGTGTCACCAGCATCCTGCCACCCCAGCGGTTGCCGCCATCGGCGAGGCTCACCTCGCCACCCACCAGGAAGGTGATGTACCACCACTCCTCCGGGCCGGTCACCAGGTTGAAGTAGTGCCACTCGCCCCAGGTCGAGTCACGCGTACGCGGGAGATGGAAGCGGTCCAGATCGTCGTAGAGCTGCTGCGGGGTCGGCGCGACGTACGCGGAATCGGCGGGCGAGTCGGCCCAGCGCCCATGCAGCACGTCGAGGCCGGCGCCGAGAGCGGCGGCGCGACTGGGGATCTCACCACCTGCCCGCACCGCGGTCGGCCGGCACGCGCCGGTTGCCGGGCAGAGGTAGACGAGCTTGCGCTCGATCGCGGGCGCGACGGTGCGGATGAGGTCGCGATTCCGCTCCCCGCCCAGCGCCTGCCGCGTGAGGAACCGCGCCCGCTCGATGGTGAAGAACATCCCGCCCAGCCCGCCGGTCCGCATCGCCTCGATATCGATGCCCTGCGGCAGCACCGTCAGTTCGCCCCCGCCGACCAGCGAGACGTCGCGCGACTGGTCCAGCATTGCCTCACCCACCGAGAGCAGCACGATCATGACGCCGACGCCGATGGAGAAGCCAAGCAAGAGGAAGAGCGAGCGCGCTTTCTTCACCAGGAGGTGGCGGAAGGCAAGCGTGCCGATCATATGGGCTCCGACCCGTCCTCGGCCACGATCCGACCGTCCAGCATGTGGACGACGCGGCCAGCCTCGGCGGCCAGGCGCTCGTCGTGGGTCACGACGAGGAGGGTGGTGCCGTCCCGATTGAGCCGGCGAAAGAGGTCGAGGATCTCGCGACCGGTGGCGGCGTCGAGCTCACCGGTCGGCTCGTCGGCGAGGAGGATCGCCGGCCGGTTGGCGAGCGCGCGGGCGATCGCCACCCGCTGCATCTCTCCACCGGAGAGCTGGGTGGCACGGTGCCCCCCGCGGTGACCGAGCCCGACGTACTCCAGCAGTTCCCGGGCACGCTCCCGCCGCCGGGGAGCCGGCACACCGGCCTCGGCCATCGGGAGCTCGACGTTCTCTCGAGCGGTGAGCACGGGCAGGAGATGAAAGCGCTGGAAGACGAAGCCGAGCCGAGTCAATCGGAGACGAGTGAGCTCGCGGTCGCTGAGGGACTCGAGCCGGGTCCCCAACAGCTCCACGTTGCCGCCGCTCGGCGCGTCGATCCCGCCCACGAGCTGGAGCAGGGTGGACTTCCCGCTGCCGGACGGTCCGGCGATGGCCACGTACTCGCCCGGCTGCACCGAGAGGGAGACGCCGCGAAGGGCGTGCACCGTCTCCCCGTTCATGGGATAGTCCTTGCGCAGGTCGCGGGCGACCAGGAGCGGCGGGCTCACGTCGCCTCGGCGCGGAGCGTGGCGGCGATCGGCGCCTTCGACGCCAGCCAGGCCGGGTAGAGTCCCGCAAGCGAGCCGGTGAGCAGCAGCACCACCGCGGCTACCGCCAGCGTGTTCGCGCGAGGCACAAAGAAGGAGAACGCCTGCGGCAGTCCGGGGAAGCTGGTCAGGATCGCGTCGAGATACTCCGCGGTGACCAGTCCCAGCAGTATGCCCGCGCCGCCGCCGACCACCGTCAGTGCCGCGCCCTCGGCGAGCACCTGGCGCACGATGGTGCCGCGCCCGACGCCGATCGCGCGCAGGGTCGCGATCTCGCCCAAGCGCTCGTTCACGGTGATCGTGAGCAGCGTGCCGACCAGCAGCACCGCGACCACCAGGCTCATGCCGCCGAGCACATAGGAGAGCTGGGTGAAGTAGACCAGCCTGCGCTTGGCCTCCACCACGAGGTCCGCGACGCTGTTCACCGCCAGCTCGGGGAAGCGCTCGCGCAGATGCGCGGCGAGGCTCGCCACGGAACGGTCGTCGGCGGCCTTCACGAGCAGGAGTGAGGCCGGGTCGGCGGCCGCGCGCCCATCGAGTCGCTGCATGACGGGCAGCACTGTGCCCACCGATGGCTGGCCGCGGGAGTCGTAGATCCAGCGGACTACGCCGCGCACCGCGAGCCGGCGGTCGGTGCTTGCCTGCCCCATCTGCGGGTCCAGGCGGCCCGCGAGCGCGACGGTATCGCCGACCCCCGTGTGCAGCAGCCGCGCGGCGGGCTCGCTCAGCAGCACACCGAGCGTGTCGCCGGGCTCGAGGTCGGCGCCGGCGGTCACGATGTACAGCCCCTGAGCCTCGGGTTGCACGCCGTAGCCGACCAGGGTCACGAGTGAATCGGCCGTGCGGCCGTACACCGAGGTGCCGAGCACCGCGCCGGCGGCCCGCACCCCAGGCGCGGCGCGGAGGGCGCGCACCAGACGGGTCGCACCGGGGATGGCGGCTTCGGTGTCGAACGGGAACGTGCCCTTCGGGGTGATGCGAATGTGATAGCCGCGCGCGAGGAGCAGCTCGCTGAACGACTTCTCGATGCCCCCGCTCAGCATCACCATGTCGAGCAGCATGGCAGCGGCTACGGCGATACCGGCGAGCGCGAGCGCGGTGCGGAGCGGGTGGCGACCGAGGTTGCGCAGGCCCCAGCCGAGCCCCGTCATGCCCTGCCCCACAACACCATCGGGGGCGTACGCACCAGTCGCCAAGCCGCCAGGGCGCCAGCCACCAGGCCCAACAGCAGGGAGAGGCAGACGCTGAAAAGCACGATCCTCGGCGTGATGAGGCTGAAGATCAGCTCGGTGTCGAAGTACCGGCGGTAGTACGAGTTGGTGGCGGCCCCCGCGAGCCAGGCGAGGCCGGCGCCCAGGACCGAGCCGAGCACCGATACCAGCGCGGCCTCGAGGACCAGCGCCCAGAAGATGGTGCGCCCTCGCACACCGACGAAGCGCATCACCGCCGCGTCCATCCGGCGCTCCTCGACCTTGAGCAGCATGATGCAGAGCAGGAAGACCGCGCTGGCGACGATGGTGATGAAGCCGATCGCCCGGTGGAACCGGCTCACGACCTTGAAGGTTTGAGACGACTCCGAGGCGATCACGGCGGACGGATGGGCCCGGAAGCCGAACGCGTAGCGGTTGAGCACCGCCGCCGCGCTATCGGCCGTGACGCCTGGAGCGAGGCCGATGCCGAAGCGGTCCACGCGATCCGGCGCATCCAGTAGTGCGGCCAGATCCGGGAGATGCATCCGCACCCGCTTTCCCTGCCGCGACAGCTCGGCCGGATCGGGGCGGGGCTCGTAGATGGCCGCCACGACTGCGAGCCGAGTCATCGAGTCGGGTGCGGCGCCGAGGCGGATCGTGTCGCCTACTCGAAGCTCGAGCCGCTCCGCCAGCCCACGCTCGAGGGCGATCCCGGTTGGCCTCGGGGCGGGCTCCTGGATCATGGCGGCCATCAGAAGAAGTACGGGTATCACGCCGGATCACCACAGCGGCAGGGAGGACGTGGCGAAAACTGAAGAGGGAAAAGTAGTCCCCTCGGTAGGGCTAGTGGCGGAAAGGGTGCTCGAGGCTCAGATACAGGAAGAAGGCGTCGGACGCGGCGGAGGTCAGGGCGATAGTGTAGGCGAGCCCCGGCACGATCTGGAGGCTCCCGGCGTCGATGGCCCACCGCACACCGGGGTTGAGGAGAACGACGTCCTCGTCGCTTCCCCATACCGTCTCCAGCAGGACGTTGAACCAGGGCCGCACCCGCACGATGCCGCTCGCGCCGAGCCGGGCGTCGAGCGCCCCGGACTCGCCGTCGAGGACGAAGCCGGTATTGGAGTGGACTACGAGGGCGTTGTTGACCTCGTAGCTCACGGGGAGATTGCCCTGGATCCCGACCGAGCCGCTGCCCCGGCTGTTCTCCTCGCTGCCCGTCGGCAGCGCCAGCGAGAGCCGCGGCGCCACGTGGAGCGCGCTCACTCCGTCTCCGACGGCCTGATAGCGGTAGTTCAGGAGAATGTCGCCGAGACCGGTACCGAAGCCCTCGGGGCTGACCACTGGCACGGTGTAGCTCAGCTGATTTCGCATGCCGCCGAGCGGCCATTCCTGAGTGAAGACGTACACCCAGCTATCACCGGCCTCGTCGCGGACGAAGTTGCTGATGTGCTGCACCACCCCGGCTTCCTGGTTGTAGGCCTCCTCGATCAGGAAGCTGTTGTCGGCGATGTGCACGACTTCCTGACCCACCATGGGTGAAGCCAGGAGCAACGCGGGAAAAGCGAGGATGGAAACCGGAAAGGGCGCTTCGGTCACGCCGTCACCAGCAGCCCAGTCGCGTACATCACCAGCATGCCCGCCAGCACTCCGGCGGCGTTGAGCGGCGCGAGGAGTCCGCCCGGAGAGCGCCGGGCGAACAGCCTCCAGAGCTCGTAGATCACCAGCGCGATCGCCCCGGCGCCCACCGCGAAGAAGAGCGTGGTCCACACCGGCGAATAGGTGAACCCACCGATCCAGGCGCCGAGCACGGTCGGCACGCCCGCGAGCGCCCCGAGCAGCAGGAGTGTCAGGAACCGGGGCCGCTCGTCGGCGAGAGGCGTCACAATACCCAGTCCCTCGGTCGTGTTGTGAAGCAGGAAGCCCACCACGAGGAACGTGCCGAGGGCGATCTCACCGGTGGCGTAGGACGTACCGATGGCGAGTCCTTCGCCGAGGTTGTGGAGTCCGATCCCGAAGGCAATGAGCGCGGCGACCCACAGCGGTGAACGCTCGCCCCTGGCCCGCTTGCGCCACTCGCCGATCGCTCCGATCACCAGCGGGGTCCCGAGAAGGCCGAAGACGACCAGTGCCACCCCTTGGTAGGCACCCGGTACGGACCCGGCGGTCTCGAGCGCCTCCTCCAGCGCGTCCACGCCGAGGAAGAGCAGCAGCCCTATCGTGAGACTGAGGAGGAAATCGACCCACTTGCGGTCCACCGCGCGCACGAACGGCAACCAGAGCAGCCCGATGAACACCGGGATCACGCCGGCATAGACTCCGAGCAGGGCGAAGGTGCCGAGGTAGCGTCCGTCCACCGGCGGAGACTGAGTGGCCACGGCCACATGGGAGGAGAACGTGAGACCGGTGCTGGTGACGACCGTGACCGTGTGCGGCTCTCCCTCCACCCAAGGGTAAGGAATCCGCACGGTCCGCCGCTCGAGGCGCTCCACCCGGCGGTCCCCGTTCACACTGTGGACCCAGTTGGCGTCGTCCACCATCACCTGTGCGATAGTCACGGCCTCCGGGCCGCCGTTCACCACGCTCACCTCCATCAGACCAGGCTCCGGCAGCCGGATGCGCTCGAGGGTGAGCTCCTCCACCGGTGGAAACGCCGCGCGAAACACGCCGACGGGGCCGAACCGCAGGAAGGCCAACACCAGCCCGGCCAGTAGCACCAGCGGCGCGAGACCCGTGAACCAGAGCGGCAGCCCGTCGCGCCGAGGCGGCTCGGGCACGAGCGGTGGCACTGCGGGCGCCCGTTCGGTTGCAGGAGGTGTGTGCAGCTCAGGCATGCAACGCCTCCTGCACCAGGAACACGCCGCTCCAGCCCAGCTCGGCGAACTCACTCTGGTGGGCGTGGAACATGAACGGCCCGGTGTGCTTGTAGGTGAACTCCAGAACCGCGCGCTCCCCCTGGGCCATGGCGACCATGTCGGTGTACTCGAACCGCTGGAGATCGGTGCCGGTCCGGTACAGCCGGTAGAGGTTGCCGTGAATGTGGAAGGAGTTCAGGAGATCGAACTCGGTGACGTTCACCAGGTAGATCCGGTTGAGCTCGTGCTGGCGGATCCGGATCGGATGCTTCTGGTAGTGGAAGGCGACGGTGTTGACCGCGTACACCTCGTTCTCGTTGTCGAAGTTGGTGTCGAACCCGTTCATCACCATGACCATCTCGTTGGCCGGCGGACGCCCCTCGCGGGGATCCACGATGAAGGCGCCGTAGAGACCCTTGTGGATATGCCGCTTAATGGGAACAGTGTGACAGTGGTACAGGTGCACGCCGAAGGGCTCGGCATCGAACTCGTAGACGAAGCTCTTCCCGGGATGTACCGGCTCGAAGGCCCCGTCCATGTTCGCGGGGTGGACCCCGTGAAAATGGATGCTGTGGGCATGCCGGCCCTTGTTGCTGAACCGGATGCGGAGCCGGTCGCCTTCGGTGCAGCGGATCGTGGGGCCGGGCACCTGTCCGTTGTAGGTCCACGCCGGGTAGAAGACACCGGGAGCCACCTCGATCTCGCGGTCCTCCGCCACAAATTCGTACTCACGCAGCACCTGACCGCTCGGGAGGCGGCTCACGATGCCGCCGTCGAAGCGGGTCAGAAATCCGGTGGGATCGAACGAGCCTGGTGCCAGCTGCCCCACGGTCATCATGTCGTGGTGGGAGCCCCGGGTCGTGTCCTGGGCCGCGGGGCCCTGCCCCAGCGCCGGCAGCGAGAGCCCGCCGGTCCCCGCGGCCAGCCCGACGGTCCCGAGAGCACCGGCGCGGAGAGCGTCGCGACGAGAGAGCTTGCGGTCGGTCATAGAGTGGCGTCTTCTCCTACAGTCAGGCGAGCCATGCCCGAGCCGTCCCGATCAACAGCCAGGCGTTGAGTCCCACGATCACGACCGCCACCGACCACGCGACGGCGGTGAGTAGCCGGCCGTTGGCGAACTCGCCCATCTTGCGCCGCTCGCCGGTGAAGCTGATCAGCGGGATCACCGCGAACGAGAGCTGAAGGCTGAGGATGACCTGGCTCAGAATCAGGAGAACGCCCGCGCCGTGCTCGCCGTACAGGGCGGTCACGATCACCGCCGGGACGATCGCGATCAGTCGGGTGATGAGCCGTCGGAGCCAGGCGGGCAGTCGGATGTCGAGGAAGCCCTCCATCACGATCTGCCCTGCCAGCGTGCCGGTGATGGTCGAGTTCTGACCCGCCGCGAGGAGTGCTACCGCGAACAACGTGCTCGCCGCCGTGGTGCCCAGGAGCGGGGTGAGGAGATGGTAGGCGTCGTTGATGTCGGCCACGCTCTGGTGGCCGCTCCCATGGAACGTCGCCGCGGCCAGCACCAGAATCGCCGCGTTGATGAAGAACGCGAAGAGCAGCGCCACGGTGGAGTCCAGCGTAGCGAAGCGGATGGCCTCGCGCTTGGAGGCCGGGTCGGGCAGCACGCGCCGGGTCTGCACGATCGAGGAGTGCAGGTACAGGTTGTGGGGCATCACCGTCGCGCCCAGGATGCCGATCGCGATGTAGAGCATGGTGGGGTTGGTGATGATCTCCGTCGTCGGCACCAGCCCTCGCGCCACCTCGGCCAGGGCCGGCCGCGCCATGGCGAGCTCGACCGCGAAGCACACGCCGATGGAGACGATCAGCGCGATCACGAAGGCCTCGAGCCAGCGGAAGCCCTTGTTCTGCAGCAGCAGGATCAGCAGGACGTCGAACGCGGTCAGCATTACGCCCCACACCAACGGGATCCCGAAGAGCAGATTGAGCGCGATGGCGGAGCCGATCACCTCGGCGAGGTCGCAGGCCGCGATGGCGATCTCGCACAGCACCCAGAGGACGAAGCTCACCGGGCGCGAGTAGTGATCGCGGCAGGCCTGGGCGAGGTCCCGCCCGGTGACGATCCCCAGCTTCAGTGCCAACGACTGGAGCAGGATCGCCATCAGGTTGGAGACGAGGACGACACTCAGCAGCGTGTAGCCGAACCGGGCGCCACCCGCGAGGTCGGTGGCCCAGTTGCCGGGGTCCATATAGCCCACGGCCACCATGTAGCCGGGCCCCGCGAAGGCGAGCGCCTTGCGCCAGAACGGACCGGTGCGGGGCACCCGCACCGACGCGTTCGACTCCGGCAGGCTCGGCTGGGCGCGCGGGTAGCGCCAGCCGGTCAGGACGTCGAGTGGGGGCGTGGAGGCGCTCATGCCTGCTCGTCCGCCGCGCAACGTACGACCTGCGCCAGCTCGTGACCGATGACGTGCGTGTCCCCGTCGACCGCGATCGCGATCGGCCCCTGAAAAGGCTGGCGATCCACGACGGTGACCCGCACCCCGGGACGAAGCCCGATGGAGGCGATGTACCGGAGGCGGTCGGGCTGACCCTCCTCTACCTGGCAGATCTCGGCGGTGGCGCCGTTCGGCACCTCGGACAGCGGCGTGGTGGCGAGCTCCAGGATGTCGCCCTCGGAGGTGGGGATCGGATCGCCGTGTGGGTCCACCGCTGGGTGGCCGAGCACCGCCGCCATCCGATCCACCAGCGTGTCGGAGACGGCATGCTCCAGGCGCTCGGCCTCGTCATGGAC
>DATLHD010000112.1:0-2097 GCA_035540075.1 Gemmatimonadales bacterium | reverse complement strand
CTTCCGCCCGCTGCCGTTCGCCGATCCGCAGGGCATTCTCCTGGTGCGGACGTACTGGCGGGACCTGCGCAGCTCCTTCTCGGTGGGGAATTGGGCCGACGTGGCGCGGCAGCAGACCAGCTTCCAGCACTTCGTGCCAGCGTATGGCGAGAGCTACAACCTCTCAGGGGCGGAGACTCCCGAGAACGTGGACGGCGCGCGCGTCGGCGCCGACTACTTCGCCCTGCTCGGGGTCCGGCCCGACCTGGGTCGGGACTTCCGGGCGGAGGAGGCGGCGCCCGGGCGCGACGACGTCGTGCTGTTGAGCCATGACCTCTGGCAGCGGCGCTTCGGCGGCGATCCCTCAGCCGTGGGGAAAGAGATCCGGCTCGACGGCCGACCCCACACCGTGATCGGCGTCATGCCGGCGTCCATGAATTTCGGCCTGTTCAACGAGAAGCTCTGGCTGCCGGTCGCGTTCACGCCGGAGCGGCTCGCGATGCACGACGAGCACTACATGACCGTGCTCGCGCGGCTCAATCCCGGCGTCACGCGCGCGCGGGCGGACGAGGAGATGACCACACTCGGCCGCTGGCTCGAGGCGACGTACCCCAAGGACAATAGGGAGCGCACCGTCCGCGTATCCCAGCTCATGGAGGAGCTGGTCGGCGACTACCGGCCGCGGCTCTACGTGCTGCTCGGCGCGGTCGCCTTCGTGTTACTCATCGCCTGCGCCAACATCGCCAACCTGCTGCTGGCGCGCGGCGCCGCTCGGGCGCGCGAGATCTCCATCCGCGCGGCGATCGGTGCGGGCCGGCGTCACCTCCTGGCTCACGCGCTGGCGGAAAGCCTGGTGCTCGCCGTCGCCGGCGGGCTACTGGGGCTGCTCGTGGGGCACTGGGGCGTGGCTCTTCTGGCGGCCTACGGCCCTGAGGACGTGCCGCGGCTCTCGGAGGCGCAGGTGGATGGGCCGGTGCTCGCTTTCGCCGTCGGGCTCACCGTGCTCAGTGGTCTGGTGTTCGGCTTGGTGCCCGGGCTCCGCACCGCCGCGCGGCCGCCGCACGAGGCGCTCAAGGAAGGGGGCCGAGGGGGCTCCCGCGCCGCCAGCCGCGACCGGCTGCGGAACGCGCTGGTCGTCGGCGAGGTCGCGCTGGCGCTGGTGCTCCTCACCGGCGCGGGTCTCCTCATTCGGAGCTCCGTCGCGCTCAACAGGGTGGATCCGGGCTTCGATCCTCGGGGAGTCGTCGCGGGTCGGATCTCGCTTCCCGAGACGTCGTACCAGGCACCCGAAGCAGTGACGCGGGCGTTCGAGCGCATCGAGGAACAGGTGGCGACCGTCCCCGGGGTGGCTTCGGCTGCGCTGGTCTCCGCCGCGCCGCTCGAGGGCGGGAGCAGCAATGGGCTCGTGCCCGAAGGCCGGCCGCTGGAGATCGGCTCCGCGATCAACTCGCTCATGCGCGTGGCGACGCCGGACTACTTCGAGACCATGCGGATCGAGCTGGTGCGGGGACGTGGCTTCACCGCCCAGGACCGCCGGGGAACGCCGCTGGTGATGGTGATCAACGAGACGCTGGCCCGCGAAGCGTTTCCCGGACAGGACCCGATCGGCAAGCGGATCGCGTGCTGCGAGCCCGGTCCTAACGGCGATCCCAACTGGAAGGAAGTGATCGGCGTCGCGCGCGACACCCGCGCGGTGGGGCTGGACCAGGACCCGATGCCGGAGTTCTACCTGCCGATGCTCCAGGCCCCGGCGGCGGCGTGGACCTGGATCGACCGCACGCTCACGCTGGCGGTGCGGGCCCGGACCGGGGAGCCGGCGCTCATGACGCCGCTCCGCAACGCGGTGGCGGAGGTGGACCCGTCGCTCCCGCTGTACAACCTGGGCACCATGCAGGGTCGGCTCATGGATTCGCTCGCCCAGTCGCGGTTCAGCACCATGCTGCTCACCGCGTTCGGCGCCATCGCGCTCATGCTCGCGGCGATCGGCGTGTACGGCGTCATCTCCTATGGGGTGGCGCAGCGGACTCAGGAGATCGGGATCCGCATGGCGCTGGGCGCGCGCCACGGCGACGTGCTGGCGATGGTCGTGCGGCACGGCGCGACCCTGGCCGGCGTGGG
>DATLHD010000111.1:0-7887 GCA_035540075.1 Gemmatimonadales bacterium | reverse complement strand
GGACACGCTGGAGGCGGCGGTGGCCGACTGCGTCCATGTCGCGGTCCTGACCGCGCGGGGGCGGACGGCGAAGCGGCGCACCGTGCGCCCCCGCGAGGGCGCCGCCGAGCTGCTGGAGCGATCGGTGGAGGGTCCCGTCGCGATGGTCTTCGGGCGGGAGGATCGCGGCCTCACCAACGCGGAGATCGATCTCGGTCATGTGCTGATCACCATTCCTACGGACCCGCGAAGCTCCTCGCTCAATTTGGCCCAGGCCGTGGCGGTCATGACCTACGAGGCCTGGCTTCTGCGCGGGGGAGAGCGCCAGCCGCTCAAGCGGCCCCGGAAGGACACGCCGCCGGCCACCGCGGCCCAGCTGGAGGAGCTGTTCGCCGACTGGTGCCGGGCGCTCTGGGCGGTGGATTTCTTCAAGACCCGTCGCTCGGAGAGCGTGATGCGGTCGTTCCGGGAGATCGTCCATCGGGCGGGGCTCGACGGCCGCGAGGCGTCGCTGGTGCGCGCGATGGGCATCGAAGTGGTCCGCTACCTCGAACGCGTGGGAGTCCCCGTCGAGACACCACCCGTGGCCGACCCGTCGTGAGCGTCAGCCGCTCGAGCGCCTACTGGTCGGCGAACCGGTATCCCGACCCCGAGGCACAGCCCGATCCTGCCGCGCCGCTCAAGGATCTCCCGGCCCAGGCCGCCGCGAGATTCAAGGCGATACGCACCGGGCTGCGCGAAGTGAGTGGCGTCGTGGAGACGGTGCGGTACATGGGGGTGAGCTGGCGGTGGACCTGGGAATACGCCATCGGGAACCGGAAGCTCTGCTGGCTCCACCTGGTGGGGAACGGGATCTCCGCCACCTTCACCCTGAGCGACATGGAGGAGAGTCGGGTTCGGGCCATCCCGCGTCTCTCCGCTGACGTGGCGAAGGCGGTGGCCGAGGCCCAGCGGACCGGGCCGGTCCGCTGGTGCTGGCTCGAGCTCGGCGATCGACGGGCGGTCGACGGTTTCCTCAGCTTCGCGCGCCGGAAAGGGCAGTGGCTGAACGAGCGACCCGCACCGCACCGGGCGGGTCGTCCACGGGGCTCGGCCGCCAAGAATCTCGACGACGTGGAAGCCGAATGAAGCAGTCGGAATCGACACCGGGATCGGGTTGTGCCGCGAGAAGTCCGGACTATGTTTCGGCGCGCGGGAAACCCATCTCTCCCTCAGCGTGGGATCGATGATGCGAACGTTGGCTATCGTGCTCGGCGGCGTCGGAGCCGGCGGACTCGCCACCGTGCTGGCGTTCACGGGCCCGAGCCCGCAGGCCCAGCAGGCCGCCGCTCCACCCGATTCGCTCACCGCACCGGTCATCAGCGACACCGGCTCGCTCGAGGGTCCCCGCCAGCCGATCTTTTTCCGACACGACATTCACGCCGGCCAGTTCAAGATCCAGTGCCAGTACTGCCACTACTCGGTGAACGTCTCCCCGGAGCCGGGGATTCCCGCCATGCAGACCTGCATGGGGTGTCACCTGATCGTGGGCGGGAGTGACACCGGCAGCAAGGCCGAGATTCAGAAGCTGCGGCAGGCCTGGAACGAGAAGAAGCCGGTCGAGTGGGTCCGGGTGCATTTCCTGCCTCGTCACGCGCACTTCCCGCACCAGCGGCACATCAAGGCGCTCGGCCCCACCGCGTGCGCCACCTGCCACGGCGACGTGACCCGCATGCCGCAGGTGTTCAAGGTGCAGGTCGTCGACAACATGGGCTACTGCATCACCTGCCACATCGAGCGCGGCGTCTCGCGGGACTGCACCGTCTGCCACTACTGACCTGGCGTGACGAGATGATCACCGAGAAGATTGGAAACCGTCATGTCTGACGACCAACAGCCGTCCCCCCTCGACCGGCGCCGTTTCCTCACCGTGCTGGGCGTGTCGGCCGGTGGGGGAGCCCTGGCGCTGAGCGGCTGCACGACGGACCGGGTGCAGAAGCTGGTGCCCTATCTGGTGCAGTCGGAGGACCAGGTCCCCGGCCTCGCCACCTGGTACTCGAGCACCTGCACGGAGTGCTCCAGCGGGTGCGGGGTCCACGTGCGGACCCGCGAGGGCCGGGCGGTGAAGCTCGAGGGCAACCCCGACCACCCGATCAACCGGGGCAAACTCTGCTCCCGTGGCCAGGCGTCGCTCCAGGGGTTGTACAACCCCGGGCGGACCCGCGCGCCGATGCTGCGTGGCGCCAACGGCAGCTTCACCGAGATCACCTGGGACGACGCGATCGCGCGGCTCGCGGCCAAGCTCACCGAGGCCGGGGGGCGGATCGCGGTCATCAGCGGCGCGGGTCGCGGGACCTTCTCCGATCTCCTGGCCGAGTGGACCGCTGCGCTCGGCGGGAGGCTGGTCCGCCACGAGACCTTCGATCACGAGCCCATGCGGGCCGCGAACCGCCAGGTCTTCGGTCTCGACCAGGTGCCGGCGCTCGACTTCGGCCGGGCGAAGTACATCGTCTCCTTCGGCGCCGACTTCCTGGACAGCTGGGGCTCGATGGTGGAGAACCAGCTCGGCTTCGCCCGGTCGCACGGATTCGGCGAGGGCGACGTCGCCAAGCTCGTCTACGCCGGCCCGCGCCGGGACCTGACGGGACTCAACGCGGACGAGTGGCTGCCGATCACGCCGGGCTCGGAGACGGCACTCGCGCTGGCGATGGCCTACGTGCTCGTGAGCGAGCGGGGCGACACCCACGGGCTCGCGTCCGCCCTCTCGTCCTACACTCCCGCCGTGGCCGCGAAGGAGACCGGCCTGCCGGCGGAGCGGATCGAGCGGCTGGCGCGCGAGTTCGCGGCGGCCCGCCCGAGTCTGGCCGTGGCCGGGGGCATCGCCTCGCAGCACGCGGCGAGCACCGAGCTGTGCGCCGCGGTCAACGTTCTCAACTTCGTGGCGGGCAACATCGGTGAGACGGTGCGCTTCGGCGCCGATCTCCCCATGGCCGACGGCTACGCCAAGCTGGCCGAGCTGGCGCAGGCCATGGACGGCGGAGAGGTCGCCGTCGTGCTGGTGCACGACGCGAATCCGGTGTACACCCTGCCCAAGGCCAGCGGGTTCGCCGGCCGATTCGCCAAGGTGGGCTTCAAGGTGTCCACCTCGATGTACCTGGACGAGACCGCCGCCCTTTGCGACCTGCTGCTGCCGCAGCATCACGCGCTCGAGCGGTGGGACGACGCCCACCCCCGGGCCGGCGTCTACGGGCTGATGCAGCCGGTGATGGAGCCGGTCTTCAACACCCTGCCGGCAGGCGAGATCCTCCTGCGGGTGAGCAAGAAGGCCTCCGGCTCGCTGGCCAAGTTCACCGCGCCAGGCTGGGACGAGCACCTCAAGGCCCGGTGGCAGGAGCTGGCGGCGGAGCTGGGCGAGGCCGACGCGGCCGGGTTCTGGCACGGCGCGGTGCAGCACGGCGGCGTGTATCGGGAGCCGCCGGCGTCGCCGCAGGTCGCCATCGTGCTCGAGAGCGGGAAGCTCGGCTACTCCAGACCCACGTTCGAAGGGGATGGCAGCTTCACCTTCCTGACCTATCCGCATCCGATGCTGCACGACGGCCGCGGGGCCAACAAGCCGTGGCTGATGGAGAACGCCGACCCGGTCACCAAGATCACCTGGCACTCCTGGGTGGAGGTGAGCCCGGCGGCGGCGCGCGCGCTCGACGTGCGCGATGGCGAGATCCTGGAGCTCACCTCGCCCTATGGCACCGTCGAGGCCCCGGTCTGCGTCTATCCCGGCATCCGGGACGACGCCGTCGCGATCCCGCTCGGCTTCGGGCACACCGCCTACGGTCCGATCGCGCAGGGCCGGGGTGTGAACGCGCTCGACCTGCTCGGCGCTCCCCGCGGGGAGTTCGTCCCTTACCTCTCGACCCGGGTCAGCCTGCGAAAGACCGGCCGGTACCGGAAGCTCGCCAGCGTGCAGGGCGTCCCCAGGCAGCTCGGCCGCGGCATCGGGGAGTCGGTGCCGCTCGCGGCGGCGCAGAAGGGGCTCACCGTCGCGCAGGCGGCCGCCGAGGAGGGTCACCCCGAGCACGAGCTGAACACCGAGCGTGAGCTGGAGGCGATCCATGGCTGGTCCGGGGCGCAGAAGCACGCGGCCACGCACGGCGACTACACTCGGGATCTCCCCCAATGGGGCATGGCGATCGACCTCGCCAAGTGCACCGGGTGCTCGGCCTGCGTCACGGCGTGCTATGCGGAGAACAACATCCCGACGGTGGGCGAGTCGGAGGTTCTCCGTGGCAGGGAGATGACCTGGATCCGGATCGAGCGCTACTGGGACGATGGCGAGGGACACGAAGCCGCGTCGCCGCGCTTCGTGCCGATGCTCTGCCAGCACTGCGCCAACGCGCCCTGCGAGCCGGTCTGCCCGGTGTATGCCGCGTACCACACCGCCGACGGCCTCAACGGCCAGGTGTACAACCGGTGCGTCGGCACCCGGTACTGCGCCAACAACTGCCCGTACAAGGTGCGCTACTTCAACTGGTACAAGTACACCCAGCAGGCCTGGCCGGAGCCGCTCCACCTCCAGCTCAACCCCGACGTCACGGTACGGGCCCGCGGCGTCATGGAGAAGTGCACCTTCTGCATCCAGCGGATCCGCGGGGCTCAGCATCAGGCCCGGATGGAGGACCGTCCGATTCGCGACGGCGAGTTCACCACCGCCTGCGCCCAGGCCTGCCCGTCCGACGCCATCGTGTTCGGCAACGTGCGGGATCCGGAGAGCCGGGTCGCGAAGCGCAAGCAGGACCCGCGCGGCTACCGCATTCTCGAGGAGCTGAACGTGCGACCGGCGATCACGTACCTGGCCAAGGTCGTGCTTCCGGCGGAGGAGGGCTGAGCCATGGCCACCGCCGCGCCTCCCGTGACCCACGACGGGCACGTGATCACCCAGACCCATGCCGACGTCACCCGTGACGTCGCCGGGACGCTCGCCCCTGCCAGCCGCGGCTACGTCCTCCTCCTGCTCGGCGCCGTGGGGCTGTTCCTGATCGGGGTGCTGACGTTCCTGATGCTGATCAAGGACGGCCTGGGTCACGCCGGCTACCAGCCGCCGATCTTCTGGAGCGTCTACATCACCACCTTCGTGTTCTGGATCGGCATCGGACACGCGGGCACGCTGATTTCAGCGATCCTCTTCCTCTTCCGCTCGCCCTGGCGAACGGCGGTGTACCGCTCCACCGAGGCCATGACCGTGTTCGCGGTCATGACCGCGGGGCTGTTCCCGATCATCCACATCGGGCGGCAGTGGATCTTTTACTGGCTGCTGCCCTACCCGAACAGCCGCTATCTCTGGCCCAACTTCAAGTCACCGCTGATCTGGGACGTGTTCGCCATCTCCACCTACCTCACGGTGTCGACTACGTTCCTCGTCTTCGGCCTGGTGCCGGACGTGGCCGCCGTGCGGGACAAGGCGAGCGGGTGGCGGCGGAAGCTCTACGAAGCCTTGTCGGTAGGCTGGCAGGGCACCGACAACCAGTGGCGGCACTACTCCCGAGGCTATCTCTACCTGGCCGCCCTGGCGACGCCGCTGGTGCTCTCGGTCCACTCGGTGGTGTCCTGGGACTTCGCCGCGTCCATCGTCCCCGGCTGGCACGGCACCATCTTCGCCCCGTATTTCGTGGCCGGCGCCATCTACTCGGGCATCGGCATGGTGCTCACGCTGATCATCCCACTCCGGCGGGCGCTCCGCATCGAGCACATGATCACGCCCGGGTACCACTTCGACAACCTGGCGAAGCTGACCCTGCTGACCGGCTCGATCCTATTCTACGCCTATGGCGCGGAGTACTTCGTGGGGTGGTACAGCGGCAACATCTTCGAGCAGACCAGCTTCTATCGCCGGGCATTCGGCCCCTACTGGTGGGCCGGGTGGACCATGATCATCTGCAACGCCTTCGTGTCGCAGCTGCTCTGGTTCCGGAAGATTCGCACCAATCTCACGTCGCTCTTCGTCATCTCGATCTTCATCAACAGCGGGATGTGGTTCGAGCGCTTCGTGATCATCGTGTCCTCGCTGAGCAACGACTACATCCCATGGGCCTGGGACCAGCTCAGCCCGACCTGGGCGGACTGGGGCATCCTGGCCGGCTCCTTCGGATGGTTCGGGATGTGGTTCCTCCTCTTCGCCAAGAACTTCCCGATCGTGGCGATCCAGGAGATCAAGGAAATGATCCCCATGCCGCGGAAGCGGGGAGGGCATCACTGATGACCCTCCTCGGCAGCCGGCGCAAGCCCGGCCTCCTGGCGTCGTTCATCCACGTGGACGCGGCGGCGGACGCCATCCGTGCGCTCCGGGCCCGCGGGATCCGGGACCTGGTGGTCTACAGTGCTGCGCCCAACCACGAGATCGAAGAGGCGCTGGACCACGGGGTGAGTCCGGTGCGCCTCTTCACCCTCATCGGTGGGCTCACCGGATGCGCCGCCGGCTTCGGCATGACGCTCTGGATGTCGCACGACTGGCCCGTGGTGGTCGGCGGCAAGCCGATCGGCTCGATCCCGCCCTATGTGGTGATCGCCTTCGAGCTCACCATCCTGCTCGGCGCGCTCAGCACGGTGGCCGCGGTGGCGGTGTTCTCGATCCTGATGGCCAAGCGCGGCGCAGCCTATGATCCGCGATTCAGCGACGACATGATTGGCATCTTCGTCCCCGCCGGTCCCGACCAGGCCCGCCAGCTGGAGCAGATGCTGCGCAATGCCGGCGCGGCGGAGGTGCGGCATGAAGCGGCATAGCCCCGATGTCACCCTGAGCGCAGCGAAGGGGACAAGACGTCGCTCCGGCTCCTTCGCTTCGCTCAGGATGACATGGCTATTGGGCCTGCTCCTCACCGGCGGCTGCGAGTTCTATCACTACGAGATCCCGTCGCCCGACCGGCTCTGGCACATCATCCCCTGGTTCGATCACATGATCACGGCCCGCTACATCCGGCCCTATGAGACCGCCGCCGTGCCGCGCTACACGCCGGTGGGCACGGTCCCGATAAGCGGCGGCGAACCGGACTGGTCGGCCGAGTGGACGACCGGGAAGGCCACGACCGCGGACGCGCTCCGGAATCCCTACGTGAAGACGAGCGACGCGCGGCCCTCGCCCGCGGGACCCGACGTGCCCATGCTCCCGCGCGAGGTGGACGCGGCTGGTGACACCCTCTATCAGACCTTCTGTGCGGTCTGCCACGGCGCCGCGGCGGACGGGAAAGGGCCGGTCGGTCCGCGGGTCGGGGCGCCGTCGTTGCTCACCGGACGCGCCCGCGGCTACAGCGACGGCTACATCTACAGCATCATCCGCTACGGGCGCGGTGTCATGCCACGGTACGGCGACAAGGTCTACCTGCCCTCGGATCGCTGGGCCATCGTCAACCACCTGCGGAAGCTCCAGGGCGCGAGCCCGGCGCCGCAGGAGCCCGCGGGCGCGGCCGTCGGCATACCTCCGGCGCCCAGCGCCACCGGCTCCACCTCCGCGAGGCCCCGATGAGCCCGGGACCCATCCACCAGCGGCTGATCGAGCGCGCCCTCACCGGCAAGTACGCTCTCTTTCGGGGCGTCGGGGGCGGGCTCGCCGCCCTGGGACTCATCCTCTTCGTCACCGCCCTGCGGAGCGACGCCGCGCCCCGCGCGTGGCAGCTCTTCCACGTGAACTGGCTGTACTTCACCGGCCTAGCGGGCGGCAGCGTCGCCTTCGTCGCGGTGCAGAAGATCACCAACGCGAAGTGGTCGGGCCTCGTCATCCGGTTCGCCGAGGCCTCGGTCGCTTTCCTGCCGGTGTCGCTGCTCGGCCTGGTGCTGACGTTCACGCTGGGATACGACGCCGTCTACGGCCCCATGGAAGCGCAGCTCCACGGCTTGCAGCACGGGAAGGCGGTGTGGCTCTCGCGGCCGTTCATGTTCGGC
>DATLHD010000110.1:0-6767 GCA_035540075.1 Gemmatimonadales bacterium | reverse complement strand
ACCTGGAGGGTGTCCCGGTGGATCCCGAGCTCCGGGGTGCCGAGGTGACCGCCCGCGTGTCGGCGCTGTCGGCCGTCCCGGTCATACGGGAATGGATCAACTCCCGGCTCCGGGCCATGGTCCGCGCGGGCCGGGACGTGGTGGTGGATGGGCGGGACATCGGGACCGTGGTGTTTCCCGACGCGGAGCTCAAGGTGTTTCTGACCGCTTCTCCGGAGGCCCGGGCAGGCCGCCGGGTGAACCAGCGAGGCGGTGAGACCGCAGCCGACACCCTCGCCGCGGAGACAGCCGCCCTCGAGGCCCGGGACCGGGCCGACTCCAGCCGGGCCGTCGCTCCTCTCCGGGCGGCCGGCGACGCAATCCGGCTCGATACCACCAGCATGAGCTTCGCCGACCAGGTCCGGATCATCGTGGAGCTGGCCCGTCCGATCTTCGGGATCAGAAAGCCCTGACTGGCCACAAAGGCTTGTCCCACCTTGCGTTGACCCCAACGACCAGTTAACCTCCAAGGCTTGCTCTCCGGGCACCTCGGCTCGGCCGGCGGCTCACATTCCACCCGCGGCACTCTGCGCGGCGGACAACTCAAGGACGGCTTGGCAGCGCATGCTCGATCAACTTCAACCCACCACCGAACAGTTCGCCTCTCCCACCGGTCTCCGGGTCCGCCAGGATCTCTACGACGAGAATTACTCCGACGAAGATTACGAGCGCATGCTCTCGATGTACGAGGGCACCATGGCGCAGATCGTCGAGGGCGAGATCGTCAAATCCAAGGTCCTCCGGGTCACCGACAACGCGGTCATACTCGACGTCGGCTTCAAGTCCGAGGGCTCGGTCCCGCTCGACGAGTTCAAGGATCCCCAGTCGCTCAAGGAGGGCGACGAGGTCGAGGTCTTCCTGGAGCACCTGGAAGATCAGGAGGGGGCGGTCGTCCTCTCCAAGAAGAAGGCCGACTTCATGCGGGTCTGGGAAAAGATCCGCGTGGCCCACGAGAGCGACCAGCCGGTCGAGGGCACCCTGGTCAAGAAGATCAAGGGCGGCGTGGTGGTGAACCTGATGGGGGTGGACGCCTTCCTCCCCGGCAGCCAGATCGCGCTGCGCCGGGTGCCGAACATCGACGAGCTGCTGGGCCAGACCTACGAGTTCAAGATCATCAAGCTGAACAAGCGCCGCCGCAACATCGTGGTGAGCCGCCGGGTCATTCTGGAGAACGAGCGGGCCCACAAGCGCGAGCACCTGATGAAGGAGCTCGCCGTCGGCCAGGTGCGGAAGGGCGTGGTCAAGAACATCACCGACTTCGGCGCCTTCATCGACCTCGGCGGCGTGGACGGCCTGCTCCACATCACCGACATGTCCTACGGGCGGGTCTCGCATCCCACCGAGATGGTGGCGATCGGCCGCGAGGTCGAGGTCAAGATCCTCGATATCGACTGGCAGCGCGAGCGCATCAGCCTGGGCATGAAGCAGCTGCAGTCGTACCCCTGGCAGAACGTGGCCGCCAAGTATCCGGTCGGCACCCGGGTCCAGGGCAAGGTCGTCTCGATCACCAACTACGGCGCGTTCGTCGAGATCGAGCCGGGGATCGAGGGCCTGGTGCACATCTCCGAGATGAGCTGGACCCGCAACGTCCGGCACCCCTCGAAGATCGTGAGCATCGGCGAGACCATCGAGGCCGTGGTGCTCAAGGTGGACGAGGCGGAGGAGAAGATCTCGCTCGGCATGAAGCAGACCGAGCAGGATCCCTGGATGGTGCTGCCGCTCAAGTACCCGGTGGGCACCCGGATCCAGGGCAAGGTCCGCAACCTCACCAGCTTCGGCGCCTTCGTGGAGATCGAGCCGGGCATCGACGGCCTGATCCACATCTCCGACATGTCCTGGACCAAGCGGGTTCAGCACCCGTCCGAGGTGGTCAAGAAGGGCGACGGCGTGGACGTGGTGATCCTCAACATCGACGCCGAGAACAAGCGGATCTCCCTCGGCCTCAAGCAGGCGGAGGAGGATCCCTGGCTCCGGATCGGCGAGATCTATCCCATCGGGATGGAGCTCCGCGGCCGCGTCGTGCGGCTGATGGACAAGGGAGTCGTGGTGGACCTGGGCAACGACATCGAGGGCTTCGTCCCCATGTCGCAGCTCGGCATCGCCAACATCGAGAACCCGGGTGACGCGGTGAAGGAAGGCCAGGCCGTGGACCTCAAGGTGCTCGAGGTGGACCCGATCCATCACCGGATCGTGCTGATGGTGACGAACTACCCGGACGAGCCGATCATCCCACCCGTTAAGCCGGTGGTGGTGGAGGAGGAAGCGGCGAGCCAGCAGTAAGCCGCTCTGTCACCCTGAGCAAAGCGAAGGGGGCCATGCTCGATATGGCCCCCTTCGCTTCGTTCAGGGTGACAGTGTCGTTACAAGTCCAGCTTCTCCTCCAGCGAGAACCGCAGCGGCGTGTCGTCCGGCACCTCGCGCCCCTGCTTGTCGAGCAGACCCCAGGCGAGGCCGCCGCCGGCGCCCACGACCGCGCCCTCGAGCACGCCGGCGCCCGTGACGGCGCCAACCACCGCGCCCGCAGCGGCACCTACCGCAGTCTTCTCCCCGGTGCTCAGGCCGCTCTTGTCGCCGTCGGCCTTGGCCACATCGGTGTTCACCGAGCGCACCTCGCCATCCACGTTGACCCCGGTGAGCCGCAGCGTGGCCGCCTTGTCGTTCTCGGGGCTCTTGACCAGCTTGACCTGCGCCGGCGCCCCTGCCGGGATCACCACTTCGCCATTCACTACTACGTCGCGGGTGACGTGGGCCTCGAACTTGTCGCCCACCCGCTCCTGCGCGATCGGTATGTCTTCATCCAGCGTAACCGGAATGTCGGTGCCGCGGGGAATCGTCAGAACCGTGCCGCCGACGATGGCCAGCGCCACGCCGATGCTCCGAATCATGTGTCCTCCTGGCGTTCCTCGGTTAAACCAACCGCGGCCTATATACCCCGCTTCGGCCCCACCAGCAGGAGCAGGGATCGCATCACTCGCGTGGTCGAGGTCACGCCGAGGCCGGATAGCCATGGAGCACTTGCCGATACGCCCCAGACCGAGACTGCCGCGTGATCCTCGTCACCGGCTGCCCCCCTGACCGGGCGCGCGCTATCTTGTCAGCCATGTCAGACCCCAGGCAGCTCCTCGAGCAGCTCCATCATCGCCAATCACTCGCCGAACAGGGCGGGGGGCCCGCGCGCATCGCCCAGCAGCACAAGAAGGGGAAGCTCACCGCGCGCGAGCGTCTCGACCTCCTCCTCGACGATGGCAGCTTCGTCGAGCTCGACCGGTTCGTGACCCACCGCTCCACCGACTTCGGCCTCGACAAGACCGTCGTTCCCGGCGACGGCGTCGTCACCGGTTCCGGCCGGATCGACGGACGGCTGGTGTATGTCTTCTCCCAGGATTTCACCGTGTTCGGCGGCTCGCTGAGCGAGGCGCACGCGGAGAAGATCTGCAAGGTGATGGATCTGGCGGTGCGGAACGGCGCGCCGGTGATCGGGCTCAACGACTCCGGCGGCGCGCGGATCCAGGAAGGCGTCGTCTCCCTCGGCGCCTACGCCGACATCTTCCTCCGCAACACGCTGGCCTCCGGCGTGGTGCCGCAGATCAGCGCCATCCTCGGTCCCTGCGCCGGCGGCGCGGTATACAGCCCGGCCATCACCGACTTCATCTTCATGGTGCGGGGCGTAAGCTACATGTTCGTCACCGGGCCCAACGTGGTGAAGACGGTGACGCACGAGGAAGTCAGCTTCGATGCCCTGGGCGGCGCGGACGTCCACGGGGGCACCAGCGGGGTGGCGCACTTCACTCACGACTCGGAGGCCGAGTGCCTCCAGGCGATCCGGCGGCTGCTCGGCTTCCTGCCGCTCAACAATCTCGACGATCCGCCCGAGCGACCTACCGAGGACCCCGTTGACCGGCGGGACGAGGCGCTACTGGACCTGATCCCCGACAGCGCTAACAAGCCGTACGACATGCATGAGGTGGTCGGTCGCATCGTGGACGACGGGGAGCTCCTCGAGGTCCACCGGGGCTACGCCGACAACATCCTGACCGGCTTCGCCCGGCTGGGCGGCCGGCCGGTCGGCGTGGTGGCCAACCAGCCGGCGGTGCTCGCCGGTGTCCTCGACATCAACGCGTCGCTCAAGGCCGCGCGCTTCATCCGCTTCTGCGACTGCTTCAACCTGGCGGTCGTGACCTTCGTGGACGTACCCGGGTTCCTGCCCGGGGTCGCCCAGGAGCACGGCGGGATCATCAAGCACGGCGCCAAGCTGCTCTTCGCCTACTGCGAGGCGACGGTCCCCAAGCTCACCGTGATCACCCGCAAGGCGTACGGTGGCGCGTACGACGTGATGAGCTCCAAGCACATCCGAGGGGACCTCAACCTCGCCTGGCCGTCGGCGGAGATCGCGGTGATGGGCCCCAAGGGAGCGGTCGAGATTCTCTTCAAGGAAGAGATCGCGAAGGCCGACGATCCCGCCGCCGCCACCGCCCGCCTGATCGAGGAGTACACGGCGAAGTTCGCGCACCCGTATGCCGCGGCCGCCCGAGGCTATATCGACGACGTGATCGACCCGAGGGACACCAGGGCGCGGCTGATCGACGCGCTCCGGACCCTCCGGACCAAGCGGGACCGCAATCCCCCCAGGAAGCACGGGAACATCCCGCTCTGAGAAGTGGGCCTGGGGCGGCCTGGGCCGTCCCCTCCCCGGAAGGCCCGCTCCCCTAGCCAAGGGCGAACGGGTATACCATTTTGAGACGGCTATGGACTCGCGCCCCCGGCAGGCCAGCCTCATCTCTCCGGCAGCGATGCCTGGGCTGCGCCGCGCGTTCGCGGCGGCTCTCCTGGTGCTGTATCCGACCTCCCTCGCCCTGGCCCAGGCCGCCATTGATCCCAACGTCGCCCCGCGCGCGGCCGCCCTGGAGCGCGAAGGCGAGCGCCACATGGCGATCGACCTCCTCGGCCGCTACCTCGCGACTGCGCCGGACGACGGCCGGGCCTGGCTCCAGCTCGGCCGTTTCTATCTCCACGACGCCCGGGACTGGCACGCGCACGGGCACGGCGGGGAGCCCGACGGCCTCCTCTATCTGGACTTCGCGGCCACCGCGCTGGAGCAGTCCATCCGGCTGTCGGTGGACTCGGGTCTCGTCTTCCGCGGCATCGTGGAGGCCGAGCGCGGGCTGGTCGCGATCGAGACGCTCGGCTGGGCCGAGGCGCGAACCATGGCCGGGCCGGACCGCGGGCCGCACATGCCGGCGTACGTGCTCGAGCTGGGCGAGAATCTCCTCGCTTCGTGTCCGGCCGGTGGCGTCCTCCTCACCGGCAACGAGCTCGAGGCGCTCTCGGTCTGGTACGGCAGCATGGAACGGCCCTCCCTTGATGTCCTCCCCATTCGACCCGATCTCTACGCCACCGACTCCCTCTACCGGGAGCGCATGGCGCGCGCGATGGGGGTGAATCCCGCGCTGCCGGTGCAGCGCGCGCTCGGCGACGTCGCGCCCCGCCGGACCCTGTGCATCAGCCCCTCGACCGACAGCGCCGCGGTGCCCGCCCTGAGCTGGCAGCCCTTCCGGCTGGTCCGAATCAGCCGACCTGCTGGCGCCGGCCCCGAGGCCATGAGCATCACCGAGCTGCTCAAGGCGGCCCGTCAGAGCTCATCGCCGTGGGTAATGGATGTCCGCGGGGTGTATGACCGCGCCGCCGCCCACAACCTCCTCCTCTGCAGCAGTCTCCTCCTCCTCTTCGGAGATACGCCACCGCCCGCCTGCCGCCCGTGAAGCGGGTGCTCGTCGCCAATCGCGGAGAGATCGCCCTCCGCGTCATCCGTGCCTGCCATGAAGAAGGATTGGAAGCGGTGGCCGTCTGCTCCACGGCCGACCGCGCCGCGCCGCACGTGCGGGCGGCCGATCATGTGGTGGAGATCGGGTCGCCCCCGCCGGCGGAGAGCTACCTCCGGATCGATCGGCTGGTTGCTGCCGCCCTGGACAGCGGTTCGGACGCCGTGCACCCGGGCTACGGGTTTCTCGCGGAGCGCGCCGACTTCGCCGAGGCGGTCGAGCGGGCGGACATCGTGTTCGTCGGCCCGCCCGCCGCCGCCATCCGCGCCATGGGCGACAAGACGGAGGCGCGTCGGCGCATGCGTGACGCGGGCGTGTCGGTGGTGCCCGGCGCCCAGGAGCCGGTCACGGAGCTCGGCGCGGCGCAGACGCTCGCGTCAGAGCTGGGGTACCCGGTGCTGGTAAAGGCGGCGGCGGGGGGAGGCGGAAAGGGCATGCGAGTGGTGCGCGCGCCGGCAGAGCTGGGTCCCGCGCTGGAGACCGCGGCCTCGGAGGCGCGGAAGGCCTTCGGCGACCCGAGCGTGTATCTGGAGAAGTTGATCCAGCGGCCGCGCCACGTGGAGATCCAGGTGCTCGCCGACCAGGAGCGCACCGTGCACCTGGGGGAGCGCGAGTGCTCCATCCAACGCAGGCATCAGAAGCTGGTGGAAGAGGCCCCATCTCCCGCGGTTACACCCGAGCTCCGCGAGTGGATGGGCGCGGCAGCGGTCGCGGCAGCGCAGGCTGTGGGCTATCTGGGCGCGGGAACCTGCGAGTTTCTGCTGGCGGCGGACCGGTCGTTCTACTTCCTCGAGATGAACACCCGGATCCAGGTGGAGCACCCCGTCACCGAGCTGGTCTACGGCGTGGATCTGGTGCGGGAGCAGCTCCGCATCGCCGCGGGCGAGCGCATGCGGGTGCCCGATCGCT
>DATLHD010000109.1:0-3644 GCA_035540075.1 Gemmatimonadales bacterium | reverse complement strand
GATCGTGCGCGACGGCATCGCGGCGGCGGGCAAGGCGCGGGCGCGCACGGTCCTGGTGGACACCGCCGGCCGGCTGCAGATCGACGACGAGATGATGGGCGAGCTGGTCAAGCTCAAGGGCGCGATCAAGCCGCACGAGATTCTGCTCGTCGCCGACGGCATGACCGGCCAGGACGCCGTCCGGATCGCCAAGGGCTTTCACGACGCCCTAGGCATCACCGGCGTGATCCTGACCAAGATGGACGGTGACGCGCGGGGCGGCGCGGCGCTCTCGATCTACGGCGCCACCCACGCGCCGATCAAGTACATCGGCGTGGGCGAGAAGCTGGACGCGCTGGAGCCGTTCCACCCCGACCGTCTGGCCGGGCGGATCCTCCAGCAGGGCGACATCCTCTCGCTGGTCGAGAAGGCGCAGGGCGCGGTCGACGAGAAGGAAGCCGAGCGGCTGGCGAAGAAGGTCACCTCGAAGAAGGGGCTCGACCTCGAGGACTTCCTCGGCGCCATGCGGCAGATGCAGAAGATGGGGCCGCTGAAGAACGTGCTGGGCCTGCTGCCGGGGATGAATCCGGCCATGCTCCAGGCGGCCAAGGTCGACGACAAGAAGATGAAGCAGGTCGAGGCCATTGTGCTCTCGATGACGCCGAAGGAGCGCGCCAATCCCGACATCATCAACGGGCAGCGCCGCCTCCGGATCGCCAAAGGCTCCGGCCGCTCGGTACAGGAAGTGAACGTGCTGCTGAACCAGTTCAAGCAGATGCAGAAGGTCATGAAGACGGTGGGGAAGACCGGGGGCATGGGTGGACTCAAGCTCCCGTTTGGCCGCGGCCCTTTCCCCGGGTAACCCCGCACTCACAGGAACGGACATGGCAACACGGATTCGCCTGCGTCGCGTAGGCCGGAAGAAGCTCCCGCTCTACCGCATCGTGGTGGCCGATCAGGAGTCGCCCCGCGACGGTCGCTTCATCGAGGTGATCGGCACCTACAACCCGAAGGGCCAGACCGCCGCGGACAAGGTGCAGGTGGACGCGGAGAAGGCCCGCGGCTGGATCGCGCGCGGCGCCACGCCTTCGGACACGGTGCAGTCGCTGCTCAAGCAGGCCGGGGTCTTCAAGACCGCCACGGCCTGATGCCGCCGGCCCGCCACCTGGTGGTGGGCAGGCTGAGGAAGCCGCACGGTCTGAAAGGCGACGTCACCCTGTTCCCGCTCACCGATGATCCCGCCGCGGTGTTCGCGCCGGGCCGGCCGGTGTGGCTGGTGGGGCTGGACGGCGAGGAAGTGGCGGGGCCGCTCACGATCGAGTGGAGCCGGGCGTACCACCGCGAGTGGCTGGTGAAGTTCGAAGGGGCGGACGGACGCGAGGCCTTGGAGCCGTGGCGCGGCCTTTTCCTCGCGATGCCGGCTGACCAGCTCGCGCCGCCGGCAGAGGGCGAGGTCTACCTCCACGAGCTCGAAGGGTTCAGCGTCCGCCTGCCGGACGAGACGCCGCTGGGACTCGTGAGCGCGGTCTACGAGCTGCCCGCGGGGGTGATGATCGAGGTGCAAGGCCCGAAGCGCGAGTTCCTGCTGCCGTACAAGAAGGAGTTCGTGCGGAGCGTGGATCGTGAGGGGCGCCGGCTGGTGGTGACGCCGCCGGAGGGGTTGGTGGAAGGGTGAGGTGCCGGCGCGTTTCCGGGACCAGCGGAGAAGATCCCTCGCTCCGCTCGGGATGACACGATGCTGACGATCGACGTCGTTACCCTATTCCCCGAAGTCATCGACGCCTTCGTGGGCGCGAGCATTCCGGGGCGGGCGGCGGCGGCCGGGTTGGTGCGGTACAATCTGGTCCAGCTGCGCGACTTCACCCACGACCGCCACCAGACGGTGGACGACTACGCCTACGGCGGCGGTGCGGGGATGGTGCTCAAGCCGGAGCCGTTCTACGAGGCGGTCGAGAGCCTCGGTGCCGCAGCGCCGATCGTCCTGCTCTCGGCGCGGGGACGCCGATTCGGGCACGACGACGCGGTGCGGTTCTCGCTGGGCGAGCGGCTCACGCTGCTCTGCGGCCACTACAAGGACGTGGACCAACGGGTGGCGGAGGGGCTCGCGACCGAGGAGCTGTCGGTCGGCGATTTCGTGCTCTCGGGCGGAGAGCCGGCGGCGCTCTGCGTGCTGGACGCCGTGGTGCGGCTGCTGCCGGGCGCGATGAGCGACCACGAGTCGGCCAGCTCGGATTCGCACTACGACGGCTTGCTTAGCCCGCCGAGCTATACGCGGCCGCCGGAGTACCGGGGGCTCGGGGTGCCGGAGGTGCTGCTGTCGGGCGATCACGCCCGGATCGCGGCATGGCGTCAGGCGGAGGCCGAGCGGCTGACGCGGGAGCGGCGGCCGGAGCTGTGGGAGCGGTACTCGGGCGCGGAGTAGGCCATGTCATCCCGAGCGCAGCGAGGACTCTTGCCCGCTGGTCCCGGGACCCTCGCAGGGGATCCCTCGCTCTGCTCGGGATGACAGTTAGTGGGCGCTCGGGATGACAGGTAGTGGGTGCTCGGATGACAGTTAGTGGGTGCTCGGGATGACAGTTAGTGGGTGCTCGTGATGACGGCAGTAGCGGACGGCGGGGCAGTTCGACAAGTTCAATGCGGCACAACACCGCGGAGGTCTACCCATGGAACGGTTGGCAGAAGTGGCCCGTGAGGGCTTGCGCACGGACATTCCTGGATTCGACCCCGGCGACACCGTCCGCGTCATGGTCCGCGTCCGCGAGGGCGACAAGGAGCGGCTCCAGGCCTTCGAGGGCATCGTGATCGCCCGCCGAGGCGGCGGGATCAGCGAGACCTTCACGGTGCGGAAGATCTCCGCCGGCGTCGGCGTGGAGCGGCTCTTTCCGCTGCACAGCCCGACCATCGCGTCGGTGGAGGTGATGCGCCGCGGCCGGGTGCGCCGCGCCAAGCTGTACTACCTCCGCGCGCTGAGCGGCAAGGCAGCCCGGATCCGGGAGAAGCGCGAGGGCTGAGCGATGGCCCTGCGCCCCTCGCTGAAACGGGAGCGGGCGGCCTGGGCCGACGAGCGGCTGCTCATCGGCGTGGACGAGGCGGGCCGCGGCCCACTGGCAGGACCGGTGGTCGCCGCGGCCGTCGTGTTTCCGGCCCGCTGCACCGCCGTGCGCGGCCTCCGCGACAGCAAGATCCTCCCCGCCAAGGTCCGGCTCCGGCTGGCGCTGCAGATCCGCCAGCGCGCTCTCGGCTTCGCCATCGGCGCGGCCTCCTCGCGAGAGATCGATCGTCTGAACATCAGGGTCGCCACGGCGCTGGCGATGCGCCGTGCGATCTGCCGCCTCGTGAGCCGGGGTCCGCTCCTGGGCGGTTGCCCGCACCGCATCCTGATCGACGGCCTCCCCTTGCCTGAGATCGGCTACGCGCACGAAGCGCTGGTGGACGGCGACGCCAAGTGCCAGTCCATCGCGGCGGCGGCGGTGCTGGCGAAGACCTGCCGCGATCTCCTGATGCATCGCCTCGCGCCTCGCCATCCCGGCTACGGCTGGGACACCAACGTCGGCTACGGGACCGAGGAGCACCAGGTCGGCATCCGGCTGCATGGCCCCACCCGGCACCACCGACTGACCTTCGCGCCACTCGCTCAGCTCACGCTCTTCGCGTAACTCCTCTAT
>DATLHD010000108.1:0-3135 GCA_035540075.1 Gemmatimonadales bacterium | reverse complement strand
TCTGTCTCGTGCCGGCCACGCTCCTGGCACAATGGAAAGCCACCGCAGGTGCACTGGGCCTGCGGATCGTGACCGCCTCGCACGAGGCGGCGAGCCGGGGACGCCTTCCGGATACGAAGCGCGGAATGGTGATCGTGGACGAGGCGCACCACTTCCGGAGCCCTGCCACCTGGCGGTACCGGCACACCGCGCCGTGGCTCCTGGGCCGACCGGTGCTATTGGTGACTGCGACGCCGGTCGTGAATCGCCTCACCGATCTGCTGCACCAGCTTCTCCTCGGCATTCGCGACGACGCACTCTCGGCCGAGGGCGTGGTTTCCCTGCGGGCGCTGCTCGGGCGTGGTCAGGGGTCGCCCGCGCTGGCGAAGGTGGTCATCGAGTCGGCGCCGGCCGAGGGTCACCGGCCGGCGCGAAACGGTAAGCTGAGCCACCCCGAGCCCAGTGAATCGCAGGCCGCCGAGGCGGCACTCGCCCGGTTGGACCGGCTCCGGCTCTCCCGGCTGCCGGGAACGGAAGCCCTGGTGCGAACGGTGTTACGACGCGCGGCAGCCTCCAGTCCTGCCGCACTCGCGGCTGCGCTGCGCCGCTATCGGAACCTGCTGCTGCATGCCCGGGATGCAGCGAATGTGGGGCGCCCGCTCGATCGCGCGGCGATTCGACGGTTCGCTGGAGAGCTGGAGGAACAGCTGGCGTGGTGGGAGCTACTGCCATCCACCGACGATCCCAACGACCTCTCCTTGGAGGATCTCGACACGATCGGCGAGGTGCTGCGGGAGTCCGCGGGCGCCGAGGAGGCCCCGGACGGCAAGGTCGAGCGATTGCGGACGCTGCTGGCCGATGGCAAGGCGACGCTCGTCTTCACCTCGCGGCGGGAGACGGTGCGGTATCTCCGAGACCGTCTGGCCCCACCCGCGCTGGCGTGGTGCACCGGAGCCCGGGCCGGACTCGGTCCTTGTCCGCTGCCACGCGCAACGGTCCTGGGATGGTTTCGCGAGGGTGGCCCGTCGGGCGCGTGGCCGCCGGCACGTCATCTGATCGCGACCGATGTCGCCGCCGAGGGACTGGATCTGCAGCGGGCCGCGAGAGTGGTCCACTACGACCTCCCCTGGACACCGATGCGGCTGGAGCAGCGCGAAGGCCGCGCGGTGAGGCTGGGGTCGCTCAATGCCTCGGTGGAGGTGGTGACGTTCACCCCCCCGGCAGTAGTGGAGCGCGCGCTCCGAATGACCCGGGCGCTGGCGCTGAAGGCGCGACTGCCCTCGCGGGTGGGCCTCGGGCCGTCGGGCGGTGGCCTCTGGAGGTGGCGCTCGGAGCTGGCGGAGCTGTATTCCGCAGGCCCGGCGAGCCCCGGCGTCGCCGTTGTCCCGGCCGGGCCCGACGGCGTCCTTGCGTTGTTCGAGCTCCACGGGCTCCAGACCAACGGCGCCGAGCGGCTGGCGGCGGCGTTGGTCTGGGTGGCTTCTGACGGCGCGTGGACCGAAGAGGAATCGGTCGTAGCGGAAAGGCTCGCGGCCGCCGTGGCGGCGCCGCCGGTCGAGGCGAGGGAGCCCGGCCGTATCAAGGCTGCCCTGGAGCTGCTCGCGGCGCCGATCCGCTCTCGGCTCGCGGCTTCACGGGCCGGCCGATGGTCACCACCGGCCGCAGACCCGGTCGCGCACCAGGTCTCGCTGCGGCTGCACCGCGCCGTGCGCCAGGCGGCGCGAAGGCGGGATCTCGAGGCTCTGGCCGGACTCGACCGGGCACTCGGATTCGTCGGACGGGGACACACAGCGGGGGAGTCGCTCGAGCTGGAGCGGCTTGCCGGCCTGCCCGATGGCAGGTTCGAGCGGGAGGCGAGCCGCCTGCCCGTCGCTCCGGGTGGCTGGAGCGCGATCGAGCCTCGACTCGGCGGGGTCCTGCTGTTCGTGCCGGCGTGATCAGTCGCCGAGGTAGATTCCTGCCATGCCGGCCATTCGCACCGTGCTCTTCGACCTTGACGGCACCCTCATCGACTCGGTCCGCCTGATCCTGGACAGCTATCATCACACCCTCGCCACCCACGGGCTGCCGCCGCGCAGCGACGATGAGTGGCTCGCCGGCGTAGGCACACCGCTCACGGTGCAGTTCGCCGACTGGCGCGACGATCCCGCGACGCTGCAGGCATTGATCGCCACCTATAGGGAGTACAACCTGAAGCACCACGATCGCATGGTGACGGTTTACCCGGGGGTAGTGGAGGTCGTGCGCGCGCTCAAGGCCGACGGGGTCGCGACCGGTCTGGTCACGAGCAAGAACCGCGTGGGGGCGCTTCGCGGTCTCACGCTGGTGCAGCTCGAGGCCTTGATGGACGTGCTGGTCTGCGCGGACGAGGTGGAGAACCCCAAACCCCATCCCGAGCCGGTGGAGAAGGCCGTGCGGCTTCTGAGCGCCGACCCGCGCGCGACGGTGTACGTGGGCGACAGCGTCCACGACATGCTTTCGGGTCGCGCCGCGGGCGTGCGCACGGCGGCGGTCCTGTGGGGCCCGTTCGGCCGGGCCCATCTCGAGGGAGCGCAGCCGGACTACTGGCTGGAGCGGCCCGAGGAGCTGCTGACGCTGGTCCGCGACAGCAGCATGTCACCCTGAACGCAGCGAAGGGGGCCACGCTCGAGATGGGCCCCTTCACTGCGTTCAGGGTGACATGTCTACTCGTCCAGGATCTCCCGCAACCGTCTCATCAGCTGCTCCACCGTGAACGGCTTCTCCACGAACCCGGTGTTCGGCGGCATGACGCCCCCCGCGGCGATCACCTTCTCGGTGTAGCCCGACATGAACAGCACCTTAAGCCCCGGCCGGTGCGCGCGGAGCCGCTCGGCCAGCTCCTTGCCGCCCATCTCCGGCATCACCAGGTCGGTCACCACCAGATCGATCTGGCGCCCACTCTCTTCGACGATCCGCAGGGCGTCGCCGCCGTGCCTCGCCTCGAGCACGGTGTAGCCCTGCCGCTCGAGGAGGCGGCGCGCCGAGCTTCGCACGGCCGCTTCGTCTTCCACCAGCAGGAGCGTCTCCGTGCCGCCGGGCAACCGACGCCGATCCACCTTCGACGTGGAGGCCGCCTCACCTCCGAGATGACGAGGCAGGAGAAGGGTGAAGGTGGCGCCCTCGCCGGGCGCGCTC
>DATLHD010000107.1:0-7978 GCA_035540075.1 Gemmatimonadales bacterium | reverse complement strand
TCCTCGTCGTGGGCAGCGTGGCCCTGGACTCGATCTTCACCCCGTTCGGAGAGACCGCCGACGCCCTGGGGGGCTCCGCCGTGTACTTCAGCGTGGCGGGGTCATTGCTCCATCCGGTGCAGGTCGTCGGCGGTCTCTCCGAACGGGGTGAAGATCGAGTCCAGGGCCACGCTGCCCACGACGAGGAGACTCATCAAGTCACATCCGATCGGGGGCGGAGATGCCCAGGAGAGTGAGGCCGTTCGCGAGCACGATGCGGGCCGCGCGCGCGAGCAGGAGCCGGGCGCGCTCGGTCTCAGGACCTTCGGGAGCACCGACTGCGCGCGTGTGGTGATACCAGCCGTGGACCACCGTCGCGAGCTCGTGCAGAAAAACGGTGATGCGATGCGGCTCCCGCTCCCGCGCCGCGCGAGCCACGGCATCGGGAAACGTCACCAGCTTCTTCAGCAGCTCGGTATCCTGCGGCGCCGGCAGCGCGGTGAGGTCGAGCCCGCCGGTGACCGAATCCGGGTCCCGCTCCGCGGTCCGGAAGATGCCGCTCAGCCGTGCGTGGGCCATCTGCACGTAGAAGACCGGGTTCTCGTCGGTCTGCTTCTTGGCCAGCTCGACATCAAAGTCGAGCGGGCTCGCGCCTTTCCGGGCCAGGAAGAAGTAGCGTGCGGCGTCCACGCCGACTTCTTCCACCAGATCCCGCAAGGTGACGAACTCCCCGGAGCGCTTGGACATCTTCACCTCTTCGCCCTCGCGCATCACCTTGACGAGCTGCACCAGCTCCACGCCGAAGAAGTCCGGCGGGTAGCCCAGCGCCAGCAATACCGCCTTCATCCGCGGGATGTACCCGTGGTGATCCGCCCCCCAGACGTCGATCGCCCGGTCGAAGCCGCGGTCGTGCTTGTCGATGTGGTAGGCGATGTCGGGCACGAGGTAGGTCAGCGAGCCGTCGCCCTTCCGGAGCACGCGATCCTTGTCGTCACCGAACTGCGTGGTGCGCAGCCAGAGCGCACCATCGGCTTCGTAGGTCAGGCCGCGCTCGCCCAGGAGCTCGATGGCGCGAGTGACACGGCCCGCGTCGTAGATGGCCTGTTCCGAGCTCATCACGTCGAAGCGGACGCCGAAGTCGGCGAGGTCGCGGTCCTGCTCCTCACGCTGCATGCGGACGCCGAGCGCGCGGGCACGGCGAAGGCCCTCCTCGGGGGGGAGCGTCGCGAAGTCCGGGTGCGAGGCGAGGATCTGGCGGGCGTTCTCGCGCAGGTAGTCGCCGTGATACCCGCCCTCCGGGATCTCGGCGGCCAGGCCCGCCTCCTGCCGAATCCGCGCCCAGAGACTCTCCGCCAGGCGGTCGATCTGGACGCCGGCGTCGTTGATGTAGAACTCCCGGGTGACCATGTGGCCGGTCCACTCGTAGAGCGAGGCAATGGCGTCGCCCAGTGCCGCGCCTCGGCCGTGTCCGACGTGTAGCGGTCCCGTCGGGTTGGCGGAGACGAACTCGATGTTGACCTTGAGGTCGGCGCCCTCGGTGCTGCGGCCGTAGTCGCGACCCTGTCCGAGGATCGCGGCCACGGCGGCCGCGAGTTGGTTCTCGGCGAGCCAGAAGTTGATGAAGCCGGGGCCGGCGATCTCGACCTTGGAGACGAGCGACGACGGCAGCTGCAGCTCCGCAATGACGCGGTCGGCCATGTCTCGGGGTTTGCTGCGCTCGCGGCGGGCGAGGAGCATGGCGAGGTTGGTCGCGAGATCGCCGTGGCCGGCGTCGCGGGGGCGCTCGAGGACGAACTTGAGCCCGTCGGCGCCGAACCCGGCGGCCACCCGCTCGAGCTCGGCGCGGATCGGGTCGCTCACTCCTTCGCGGCCTTCCCCCCGTCCTTGCCCTTCGCCGGCTTGGACGAGGAGGATTCGGGCTTCGCCTTGCTCTCCGACCCGCCGGCCGCGCCCGTGCCCTCGCTCGCCTTCGCCGGCTTCTCGCTCTCCGGCTTCCGGGGGCCCTTGCCGTCCTTGCCGTAGTCCGTGATGTAGAAACCGCTGCCCCGGAACACGAGTCCGGCCCCGCCGGAGATCTTCCGCGTCCCCGGTTTTCCGCAAACCGGGCACTTGGCGCGGGGCTTGTCGTTGATCTTCTGGAACTTCTCGAAGGCGTGGCCGTCGGGGCACTCGTACTCGTAGGTAGGCATCGGCACTCGGCTGAGGGTAAACGAAATCAGCGGACTAACTTAGCCTCGTGCAGCCTGCGGTTCAAGGCGACCTTTCGTCCAGGTTCACCAGGAACGGAGGAAGGCCCCGAAGGTCCGGCGCGAACCAGGCCCGAGGCAGCCGTAGCGCGTTACGCCGGCCGATACACCCCCCAGACGCTCCGGAGCGTGTCGCTGATCTCCCCCAACGTCGCTCTCGCCCTCACCGCATCGAGGATTGGCGGCATCAGCGGCGCGCTACCCTCGGCGGCGCCCCGGAGAGAGGCCAGGGCTCCGGTGACGGCAGCCGAGTCGCGACGCCGCTTGGCGACAGCCAGCCTCGCCTTCTGGTCGGCCTCGAGCGCGGAGAAGTCGGGTGTCTCGATTTTCAGTGGGGGGCTGTCGTCGGTAAACCGGTTCACACCGACCACCACCTGATCGCCGGACTCCTGCTGCTGCTGAAGCTCCCAGGCACTCCGCGCGATCGCCTCCTGGTAGAATCCCCGCTCGATCGCCTTCGCGGCGCCCCCCAAGGCGTCCACTTCCTCGATCAGCGCCCGGGCCTCGACCTCGATCCGATCGGTGACCGACTCGACGTGCCAGCTGCCGGCGAGCGGATCCACGACCTTGTTCATCCCGCTCTCGTAGGCGATCACCTGCTGGGTGCGGAGCGCCAGCGTCGCCGACTCGGCCGTCGGGAGCGCCAGCGCCTCGTCGTAGCCGTTGGTATGCAGCGACTGGGTGCCACCCAGCACCGCGGCCAGCGCCTGTACCGTCACTCGCACCACGTTGTTGAGCGGCTGCTGGGCCTGGAGCGTGACACCTCCGGTCTGGGTGTGGAAGCGAAGCCTGGCGGTCGCATCGCCCCCGCTGAACCGCTCCCGCACCAGTCGAGCCCAAAGCCGGCGCGCGGCCCGGAACTTGGCCGCCTCCTCGAAGAGATCGTTGTGACTGGCGAAGAAGAACGACAGCCGGGGGCCGAAGCTGTCCACCGCGAGCCCCGCCTCCACCGCCACCCGCACGTACTCCAGTGCGTTCGCCAGCGTGAACCCGACCTCCTGGACCGCGGTGGCTCCGGCTTCGCGCATGTGGTAGCCACTGATCGAGATCGGATTGAAGCTCATCTCCTCGTCCGCCACGAAGCGGAAGATATCGGCCACCAGCCGCAGCGAAGGGCGCGCCGGGTAGATGTACGTCCCCCGCGCGACGTACTCCTTCAGCACGTCGTTCTGCACCGTGCCGGTGAGCTTGGTGCGCGGCACCCCCTGCTCCTCGCCCACCACCACGTACATGGCGAGCAGGATCGCCGCCGTGGCGTTGATCGTCATCGAGGTGGAGACGCGGTCCAGGGGGATCTCGCGGAAGAGATCGGCGAGGTCGTCCACCGTATCGATCGCGACCCCGACCCGGCCGACCTCGCCGTGCGCCATCTCGTGGTCGGAGTCGTAGCCCATCTGAGTGGGAAGATCGAACGCGGTGGAGAGGCCGCTCTGGCCGGCGGCGAGGAGCTGGCGGAAGCGGTGGTTGGTCTCGCGGGCCGTGCCGAAGCCGGCATACTGCCGCATGGTCCAGAGCCGCCCGGGGTACATCTCCGGGTAGACGCCGCGGGTGAAGGGAAACTCGCCCGGCCGACCGAGGTCGCGCTCGGGATCGCCGGCCCAGTCCCCCGGGCCGTAGAACGTCTTCACAGGGCCGGCTGGACGACCGGGCCGCTGGTGCGCGCCGCCGCGCGCCGCACCGTATCCGCCACGAACCCGACGTCCAAGCGGGAGCCGATCACCAGTGGCGTGCGCTGGTGGAGGTGGTGGGGAATGATGTCGAGGATGCGGTTGTCCCCGTCGGTCGCGGAGCCTTCCGCCTGCTCTGCGATGAAGGCCATGGGACTGGCCTCGTAGAGCAGCCGCAGCTTTCCCTGCGGGTTCCGGGAGTCGGCCGGGTAGAGGAAGATGCCGCCCGCGATCAGGTTGCGGTGGAAGTCCGCCACCAGCGAACCGATGTAGCGGGAGTTCTTGGCCGGCATCAGATCGGGTGTGTCGCCCTTGAGGCCGCGCACGGCGGCCTGCACGCCCCGGTTCCAGCGGCCGAAGTTGCTCTCGTTGACGCTGTAGTACCTGCCGACGCGGGGGGTCACGATCTTGGGATGGGAGAGAAGGAACTCGCCGATCGTGGGGTCGAGGGTGAAGCCGTGCACACCCTGCCCCGTGGTGTACACCAGCATCGTGCTCGAGCCATACATCACGTACCCCGATGCGACCTGCTTGCAGCCCGGCTGGAGCACGTCGGCCACGGTGCCCCGCCCTTCCAGGCTGATCCGGCGATAGATGCTGAAGATGGTGCCGACCGCGGCGTTGACGTCGATGTTGGAGGAGCCGTCGAGGGGGTCGAAAAGGACCGCGTACTTGCCGACCGGGTATTCGGGGGGAACCGGGATGATGTCTTCGTCTTCCTCGGAGCCCATCACGCAGACCCGGCCGGTGTGATTGAGGCAGTTCTTGAAGGTCTCGTTGGCGATCACGTCGAGCTTCTGCTGTTCCTCACCCTGGACGTTCCGGTTGCCGGCCGTCCCGAGAATGTTGACCAGTCCGGCCCGCCGGATCGCCGCCGCGATGATCTTGGCGGCGAGCGCGATGTCGTAGAGGAGGTTGGAGAGCTCGCCCGTCGCCTCCGGGTAGCGGTGCTCCTGGTCGAAGATGAACCGCTCGATGGTCGTTACGGACGTCTGCACGAAGTCCCCCGAATCGAATCGAGAATGCGACGGCGCCTTAGTCGCCGCGCGTCAGCGGGTACCTCAGCTCACCCCGCCGGGAGTTGATCCACATCGTCGTCCCATCCGTTCGCACACTGATCGTGCCGTCCTGGTCCGTCCGGAGCACCGGCACTCGATGGCGTTCCAGCCGGGCCAGCGTCTCGGGCGAGGGGTGCCCGTATTCGTTCCGCCCGACCGAGATCACCGCGGCCACCGGGCGAAGAGAGTCGAGCAACTCCACGCCGGTGCTGCCGCGGCTCCCGTGGTGCCCCACTTTCAGCAGGTCCACCGGGCGCAGGGTCGACCGAAGCAGCGCCTCCGCTGGGAAGCCCGCGTCGCCGGTGAACAGTGCCTGGAACTCGCCGTACTCCACCAGCAGTACCAGCGAGTCCTCGTTGACATCCTCGCCCCAGTCCGACCAGCCCGGGCGAGGGTGCAGCACCGTGAAGCGCACCCCATCCAGCGTGAAGCGCTCGCCGGCCCGGGCGGGATGCCACGGGATTCCGGCTGAATCGACCGTGGACAAGAGGGCACTGTAGGCCGGATCCGCCACCGGTGCGCCCGGTTCGATCACCGCGCCGACGGGGAAGCGTCGGAGCAGCGACGGCACGCCTCCCATGTGGTCGGCGTGCGCATGAGACACGAGGATCGCAGCCAGCGCCCGGGCACCGTGCCGCTCGAGGAACGGGGCCACCACCCGGCGACCCGCATCGTCGCGTCCGCTCACCGGTCCGGCGTCGATCACCAACCACCGGCCACCCGGTGTCCGGAGCAGTGCGCCGTCCCCCTGCCCCACATCGAGAAAATGTAACGCGAGGCCTCCACCGCCGTCAGCCGATGCGAAGGCCTGCACCGGGAGGAGGCGGAGCCAGAGGACCGCGGCCAGGCACCACCCGAGTCGCCGGCCGGCCTCGGGCAAGGTGTTTCGGGTGCCCGTGATCCACAGCGCCAGGGCCAGCACGCCCAGCCACGGCAGCACGGCCGTCAACGACCCCGGCTCAGACGCGAAATATCCGACCGGGAGCGCGGACCCTGCGGCAGCGCAGACCTCTAGCAGGTGGAGCCCGAGACCCGCGCCGGCCGCCAGCGCCTCCGCTCCCGAGGACCAGATCGGCAGCAGCACCAGGCTGGCGAGCACGCCCGGGACGGCGAGCGCGGCGATCGGGATCGCCGGAAAGTTGAGCAGCAGGCCGGCGAGCGCCACCGAGCCGAGGAAGGCGGCCGTGATCGGCGCGGTTGCCAGGGTTGCCCCCAGACTCGATGCCGCCGTGCGGGACCAGAAACTGGGACGGAGAGCGCGGTCGGACCAGCCTGTGAACGTGGTCGCGCCCCAGAGCGCGGCAACCGAGAGCCACCCTCCCAAGTCGAGGGAGGCCCAGGGGTCAACGACGAGCACCACCAGGCAGGTGGCCGAGAGCAGCGCGTTCGCCTGGACGTGCCGCTGGCGGGTGCGGCAGCGTGCCAGCACGACGGCGAGCGCCGCCGCTCGGGCCGCCGGAGCCGGCCAGCCCAGGAAGGCGACATAGCCGGCGCTCGAGCCCGCGGCGGCGACCAGCGCGGCCGAGCGCGTCATGCGGGCGAGTCGGCAGAGAAGGAAGACCCAGGCGGTGATGAGGCCGACGTGGAATCCGGAAATGGAGAGCAGGTGGACCAGTCCCGAGCGGGCGAATCGCTCCTGAAGCTCAAGGTCTATTTCGCCCCTGCGCCCTAGGATGAGCGCGTCCACGACTCCCGCTCGAGCGCCATACAACCGCCGACTCGCGGCGAAGAGCCAGGTCCGGAGTCGGTCTCCCGGTCCGGGATGCATTTCCACGATCCGGACGTCGCTGACCACCAGCATCCCGCCCGGCCGGCCGGCTGTTCCGGGGCGCGGGACCCATCGGGCCGTGACATCGGCCACGGATCCTGCCGGCACCGCCCGACCTCTGATCCACCGGGCTTCCACCTCACCCCGGCAGTCGGTCAGCGGCGCGACGGTGACTCTGCCTCCAGTCGAGTCGACCGGCTCGACCATTCGCACGCGAACCCGAAGGCGGCCGGCAGGCAGTCGTGCGACACATCGCTCCCGCTCCAGCGCGGCCGCCAGCTCGCCGCCGACCCGGCCGGCGAGCACGCCCCCACCCGCCACCAGACCCAGCGGCCGCCAGATGAGACCGAGGCCGATGGCGACGAGCATCGCGAAGCTCGGCGCCCCGAAACGCAACAGGCCGGTCGCGAGACCGGCCCAGTACGCCGCGGTGAAGAGGATCGCAGGCCGCGGCGTCACCGCGGCCTCTCGGTCAGGTCTGCCCGGTGGGTCTCGCCCGGTTCGCGCAGCGCGGCGCCAGCGAGACCTTCCGCAGCGCCTCCATCATCGTGACCTCGATGGTCGCGCGACTCTGGTTCTTCTCCAGGTTGATCTCGGTCACCACCGAGCCGGTCGGCGTGGCGACATAGCGGGCCGGAATCCGATTCAGGGAGTAGACCAGCACGTCCTCGCGGCAGGTCTCGCAGCCGCAGAAATCGGGAAAGTGCGGCCGCATGCTGTCGTAGGCAGAAACGACGTGATCCTCGACCAGGTTGCGAATCACAAGACCGCCAGGGCTGGGGTGACGACCGCGCCGGTGAAGGTGGAACCCGTCGTGCCGGTGAGACGGACCCGATGATACTCGCCGACCGATTCCTGGGGGAGTTCCACCAGGACGAGATGGTTGGTTCGGGTGCGGGCCAGCATGAGGTCCCCCCGCTTGGCCCGGCGCTCGACCAGGACCTCCTGCACCTCGCCCACTCGCGCGAGACTCTTGCGCCGCGCGTTGGCCCGCACGGCTTCGATGAGCCGCTCGAGCCGCTCCGCCCCCACCTCGTCCGGCAGGTGGTCGGGCAGCCGCACGGCGGGCGTGCCCTCGCGCAGCGAGTACTTGAAGGTATACGCGTCGTCGAAGTCGGCCTCGACCACCAGGGTGAGGGTCTCCTGGAATTGCGCCTCGGTCTCGCCCGGGAACCCGACGATGATGTCGGTGGAGAAGGTGATGCCGGGAATGGCCGCACGGAGCTCCCTCACGACTTCGAGATACCGCTCCCGGGTGTA
>DATLHD010000106.1:0-11173 GCA_035540075.1 Gemmatimonadales bacterium | reverse complement strand
GAGATCCCCAACTCGGCCGGCAACCACTCCTCGCCCTTCATTACGGAGAACAGCGAGTACGTGGTCGCGGGCACGCGGTTCAGCGTTCCGGCTCCCGGTCGGGACGTCTCGATCGACGAGTACAAGTCGGCCTTCGGCGGCGTGCTGAGCTTCGTCCGGGTGGACAGCGCCACCGGCCAAATGGCGATCGCCTTCCAGATCCGGCTTCCCGCCTTCGACTACGACCTGGCCCACGCCGGCAAGGGCCCCTCGCACGGCTGGGCGTTCTTCACCAGCTACAACAGTGAGGAGGGCAACACCAAGCTGGAGGTGAACGCCTCCCAGAACGACAAGGACTACATCGCCGCGATCGACTGGAAGCGGGGCGAAGCCTGCGTCGAGCAGGGCAAGGCCACCATCGTGCCGTCACGGTATGCTCATAACCGCATGGGTGAGGATGGCATTGCCCGGACCGAGTGGGGCGCGGCGGTCAAGATGTTGACGCCGGCCGCGTGCCCCGGGCTGGCCTACTTCCTCCCCACGCCCAAGTCGCCCCATGGGGTGGACGTGGATCCGACTGGCGAGTTCATCGTGGCCGGCGGCAAGCTCGCGGCCCTGATCCCCGTGCACTCGTTCTCCCGGATGCAGAAGGCCATCGCTGAAAAGGTCTTCGCGGGCGAGATGAAGGGCATCCCGGTGCTCAAGTACGAGGCCACGATCGCCGGTGAGGTGCAGAACCCCGGCCTGGGGCCGCTGCACACCGAGTTCGACGGCAAGGGGTACGCCTACACCTCGATGTTCCTGTCGTCGGAGATCGTGAAGTGGAGCCTGAAGGACTTTACGGTCAAGGACCGGGCTCCGGCCTACTACTCCGTCGGCCACCTCATGATCCCCGGCGGCGACAGCCGGCAGCCCTTCGGCAAGTACGCGTTGGCGCTCAACAAGATCACGAAGGATCGCTATCTCCCCACCGGGCCGGAGCTCGCCCAGTCCGCGCAGCTCTACGACATCACCGGTGACCGGATGAAGCTTCTGTCCGACTTCCCGACCATCGGCGAGCCGCACTATGCGCAGGCGCTGCCGGCGAAACTGATCCAGGACCGCCAGCTCAAGATGTATCCGCTGATGGAGAACAAGGATCCCTACGCCGCGAGGTCGGAGAAGGCGACCAGGGTGGAGCGGAAGGGCAACGTCGTGCACGTCGTGATGACGTCGGTGCGTAGCCACTTCATGCCTGACAAGATCGAAGGGATTCAGCTCGGTGATTCGGTGTACTTCCACGTCACCAACTTGGAGCAGGACTGGGACGTGCCCCACGGCTTCGCAGTGCTGGGCGCCAACAACGCCGAGCTGCTGCTGATGCCGGGCCAGACCAGGACGCTGGTCTGGGTGCCCCAGCGGGTCGGAATCTTCCCCTTCTACTGCACCGACTTCTGTTCGGCGCTGCACCAGGAGATGCAGGGCTACATCCGGGTGTCGTCCAAGGGATCGAAGGTTCCGCTCAAGTGGAACAGCCCGAGCTATCAGGCCGTGGCGGACGCGGGCGCTGCCGCCGGGCCCGGCCAGTAGGTGGGAGGCATGATGCGCACTTCATCCCGGATCACCCTGGCGATCGCGGCGCTCGCCCTCCTGGCGATCTACCTGGTTCCGCTCTGGCGGATCGACCTGCACGCGCCGCAGTACCCTGAAGGCCTGGGGCTCCGGATCTGGGTGAACCAGATCACCGGGCTGAAGCCCAACGACCTCAACAGCATCAACATGCTGAATCACTACATCGGCATGCACGAGATCTCGCCGGACGACATCCCCGAGCTGCGGCTCATGCCGTGGCTCCTCGGCGGGCTCGTGGGGCTCGGGCTGCTGGTGGCCGCCGTGGGGCGCAGGGGTCCTCTGGTCGGCTGGCTGCTGCTGCTCGGCTTCGGAGCGGTGGCCGGACTGGTGGACTTCTGGATGTGGGGCTACCGCTACGGCCACGAGCTCGACGAGCACGCGGCCATCAAGGTCCCTGGGATGAGCTATCAGCCACCGGTGATCGGTACCAAGCAACTGCTCAACTTCGAGGCGTCGGCCTGGCCCGAGTTGGGGGCGTGGATCGCCTTGGCGGTGTGCGCGGTCGGCGTGTGGGTGCTGCTGCGCGAGCGGCGGCGCCTGGTGATCGGCGCGGTGGCGGCGCTCGCGGCGGCATGCGGGTCGCCGGGACCGCGGCCGATCGCGCTGGGCGAGGAAGTCTGCCGGCATTGCCACATGACCATCGCGGATCCCCGGTTCGCCGCGGAGCTGGTGACCACTCGGGGGCGAGTGTACGTCTTTGACGACGTGGGCTGCCTCGCCGCCTTCGTGGCGAGCGAGTCGGTGCCCTCGACGGTGGTCCATTCGCTGTGGGTTCACGACTTCCTGCATCCCGACTCGCTGCTCGACGCCCGGACCGCTAGCTATCTCCGAGTGGACAGCCTTCGCACACCGATGAGCAGCCATCTCGCTGCCCTGGCGGCCGGGGCCGCTGGGGACAGTGCGCATGCCCGTCTCGGCGGTGTCCGGCTGGGGTGGGAGCAGCTGCTGCGAGAGAGACGTCGTGGGTGAGCTGGTGGTGTCACTCGCGCTGTTGGCGGGCCTGATGCCGCAGGCGCCCACCGGTCCGATCCTGGTCGAGCCGGCCAGCGCGGTTCCTACGCTCACGGCCGCGCTGCGGCTGGCCAAGTCTGGAGACACGATCCTGGTGCTGCCGGGAAACTACGGCGAGCCACGCATCGTCGTCGCGGTTCCGGTGACGATTCTGGGCCGGGGAAGTCCGACCTTCGACGGCCAGGGAACGCACGAGATCCTGACCGTAACGGCGGACCGGGTCACCATTCGCGGTCTCACCCTGCGCAACGTCGGGCACAGCTACACCGAGGACCGGGCGGCGATCCGGCTCGAGGGCGTGCGCGGCTGCACCGTCAGCGGCAATCGCATCATCGAGGCCTTCTTCGGGATCTACGCAGCGCGGTCCTCAGACTGTGTCATCACCGACAACATCCTCGAGGGTCGTGGCGAGGCTCAGACCACCTCGGGCAACGCGATCCACCTGTTCCAGTCGGACGGATTCACGGTCGCCCGCAATCGGATTCACGGGCACCGCGACGGCATCTACCTGGAGTTCTCCCCGCGCGCCCGGATCTTCGACAACGAGAGCGCCGCCAACCTGCGCTACGGTCTCCATTTCATGTACTCTGACACCTGCGACTATCGCGGCAACCGATTCGCGGGCAACGGCGCCGGCGTTGCGGTCATGTACAGTCGGGCCATTACCATGATCGGCAACCGCTTCGAGGACAACTGGGGGCCGGCAGCCTACGGTCTGCTACTGAAGGAGATCAAGGACAGCCGGGTGGAGCGGAATGTCCTGTCCGGCAACAGCACCGGCATCTACGCCGAAGGATCCGATCGTATCGTGATCGCGGGCAACCAATTCCTCGGGAACGGCTGGGCGGTCCGGCTCATGGCCGACGCCACCGACAACAGCTTCCGCCTGAATCGGTTCGAGGGCAACAGCTTCGACGTGGCGACCAACGGCAGCAACGGCAGCTCCAGCAGCTTCGCCGAGAACTACTGGGACCGTTACGCCGGCTATGACCTCGATCGCGATGGCTATGGGGACGTGCCCTACCGCCCGGTGCGGCTCTTCTCGGTCCTGGTGGAGCAGAGCGAGCCGGCGCTCATTCTGCTGCGGAGCTTTTTCCTCGACCTCCTTGACCTGGCCGAGCGGGTCGTGCCTGTGATCACTCCGGAGCGCCTGGTCGATGCTCGCCCTCTGATGCGCTGGAGCGCCTCGTGACGGCCGCACTCGCACGCGCCGTGCCTCCACAGGAGACGTCGCGCCCGCCCCTCGACTTTCCCCGCGCGGCGGTCGCCGCGACGGATCTGACCAAGCGCTTCGGCCGGCTGCCGGTGCTTCGCGGGCTGACCTTTGCCGTGAAGCCGGGCCGTATCACGGCGCTTGCCGGGCCGAACGGCGCGGGCAAGTCTACCCTGATCAAGGCCATGCTCGGCCTGGTCCGGCCGGACGGTGGGACGCTGGCGGTCGATGGTGTAGCAGTTGGTGAGGACCCGAGCTACCGGGCCCGCATCGGCTACATGCCGCAACTGGCCCGATTTCCGGAGAATCTCACTGGGCGCGAGCTGGTGAGGATGCTCCGGGACTTGCGCGGCGACGCCGTGCCGGAGGACGACGAGCTGTTCGAGTCGTTCGGACTGGTGGCGGAGCTCGACAAGCCGGTGCGAACGCTGTCGGGCGGGACGAAACAGAAGCTGAACGCCGCGGTGGCGTTCATGTTCCGCCCCTCGTTGCTCATCCTGGACGAGCCTACCGCCGGCCTCGATCCGATCGCGAATGGCCTGCTCAAGGCGAAGATACTCCAGGCGCGCAACGCCGGGGCCACGGTGCTCCTCAGCTCGCACGTGTTGAGTGAGCTGGAGGAGATGATGGACGAGGTGCTCCTGTTGCTCGACGGGCGGGTGCGCTTCCAGGGCTCGCTTGACGATCTCCGGCGCGCGACCGGCCACCAGCGCCTGGAGGGCGCGGTCGCGGCCCTGATGCGACTGAGGGGCGGATGACGGCGTTCAAGGTTCTCAAGGTCCAACTGCGCGACCTCGTGCGGAGCCGGTGGCTGCTGGGCTACATGCTCCTGCTGTTGGCACTCACCGAGGCCCTGCTCCGCTTCGGGGGCAGCGGCCCCCGCGCGGTCATCAGCCTGCTGAATGTGGTGCTGATTCTGGTGCCGCTGGTGAGCATCGTCTTCGGGACCATGTACCTCTACGGCGCGCGGGAGTTCATCGAGCTGCTGCTCGCCCAGCCGGTGGGGCGGCCGGCTCTCTTCGCCGGACTCTACATGGGCCTGGCGCTCCCGTTGGTGGTCGGCTTCCTCATGGGGGTCGGGCTGCCGTTCCTGTGGGCCGAACCCGGGGAGGGATCCGGGAGCGGATCGATCGGTCTCCTGCTCGCGACCGGCGCCCTCCTGACGCTGGTCTTCACCGCACTCGCCTTTCTCGTGTCCGTCCTGGTCGTGGATCGCGCCCGAGGGCTCGGCCTGGCGATCGTGCTCTGGCTCGGTGTGACCGTGCTCTACGACGCCATCCTGGTGCTGGTGGTTACGACGATGGCCGATTATCCGCTGGAGCTTCCGCTCCTCGGGCTCACGCTCCTCAATCCGGTCGACTTGGGGCGCGTCCTGCTGCTCCTGAGGCTCGATGCCGCCGCGCTGATGGGGTACACCGGCGCCGTGTTCGAGCGGTTCTTCGGCAGCGCACTGGGAACGGGGGTGACCATCGGTGCGCTGGCGCTCTGGGTCGCGGGTCCGATGCTCCTGGGCATGCGACGCTTCGTCGCCAAGGATTTCTGAGCGCCCCGGACGGGCTATCCCTCCTGGCGCGCGCGGATGCGGGTCCACATCGTTCAGAGACGCCGGCGATCATCATCATCACGAATCCCACCAGAATCGCGTGGGTGTGCGTACTGGTCCACCAGGGAGTGGCCCATGCCCCGCCGAGGTCGCGGCGGGCTAGCATGTAGAGGCCCAGCGCGACTCCAACGAGGAGGAACACGATCGCGGTCTTGAGGAATCGTCGCACGAGCGGCGGCATCGAAGATAGAAGTCGCCGACGATCGCTCGCGTCGAGGCTCGGGCGATGAGCCAATCCTCGCCGTGCTGGCACGCGCTCCCGCCGGACGAAGTGCTCCGGGAGCTGGTGTCGTCCTCCGACGGCCTGTCCGAGCCGGAGTGGCGACGAAGGCTGGCGCACTATGGCCCCAATCGCTTCCGGCGAACACCGCCAGCGTCGGTCTGGCGGATCCTGGTCTCCCAGATCCGGAATGTGGTGGTCGGGCTGCTGGTCGCCGGCGCCACGGTCGCGCTGCTGACCGGAGACGTGCTCGACGCCGCCGCGATCGGTGCGGTGCTCCTGCTCAACGTGGCGATTGGCTTCACGACCGAGCTGCGTGCCCACCGCGCGATGGAGGCCCTGGTCGCCCTTGAAGTGGCGCGGGCACGCGTGCTGCGGGCGGGCCTGTGGCGCGAAGTGGACGCGCGAGACCTCGTGCCAGGCGACGTCATTCATCTGGAGTCCGGCCAGACGATCCCGGCAGACGCGCGGCTGCTGGAAGCCTCCGAGCTCCGGGTCGTGGAGGGCTCGCTCACGGGTGAGCCGGCGCCGGCGAAGAAGCGGGCCGACCTCGGGCTCGCGGCGGACGTACCGCTGCCCGACCGAGTCACGATGGTCTACAAGGCGACGACCGTGGCGGCCGGGCGGGGCAAGGCGGCGGTGGTGGCGACCGGGATGGCCACGGAGGTGGGTCGGATCGGGGCGCTCGCCGGCGGGGTGGAGGATCGCACCACGCCGCTCGAGCGTCGTCTAGACGTTCTCGGCCGGCGGCTCGCCCTGCTGGCGCTCGCGGTGGCCGCCCTCGTCGCACTCCTCGGCTATGGGCGCGGGGCTCCCGCCGCGGAGCTGATCCAGACAGCGATCGCCCTCGCTGTCGCTGCCGTGCCGGAAGGTCTGCCGGTCGTAGCCACGATCGCGATGGCGGTCGGCGTACGCCGCATGGCGCGCCGCCACGCGCTGGTGAGGCGGCTGCCGGTGGTCGAGACGCTCGGCTCGGCGACGCTGATCTGCACCGACAAGACTGGCACGCTCACGGCCGGGAAGATGACAGCCACGGTCCTCCGCCTCGCCGACCGCGAGGTCCAGGTCGGCGCCGACGACACGGACCCGAGAGTCTCCCTCGCGCTCCGAATCGGCGCCCTCGCCAACGAGGCGTCGCTCGGCCACTCAAGCGAAGGCTGGCGCGCCCACGGCGACCCGACTGATGTGGCGCTCCTCCTGGCGGCGGCAAGAGGCGGCGTGGACCGCGAGCGGCTGCTGCTCGAGTCGCCGCGCCATCGCGAGCTCCCTTTCTCCAGCGAGCGGCTGCTGGCCGCCAGCTGGCACCACGACGGGCCGGGGCTGACCCTCTTCGTCAAGGGAGCCCCAGGCCGGGTCCTCGAGCTGAGTGACCGGGTTCTCACCGCCCACGGCACGGGACCTCTCACCGCTGAGAGCCGGGACTCGCTCCTCGAGGCCAACCGGGAGCTGGCGGCGCGCGGACTCAGGGTGCTGGCCTTGGCGATGAAGGAGGACGCCCGCGGCGGAGACGCCGATCTCCAGGGGCTCACCTGGGTGGCGTTCGTGGGACTGAGCGATCCGCCGGCGGCGGGCGTGCGGGAGACGATCGAAGTCTTCTCCCGGGCGGGAATCCGCACCGTCATGATCACGGGCGACCAGCATCGTACCGCCGAGGCGCTGGCGCGGGAGCTCGGCCTGGCCCGAGCCGGAGATCGCGTGCTCGACGGGCGGGAGCTCGACCGCATGTCCGACGACGAGCTGCGATCCGAGGTGGACGGGATCACCGCCTACAGCCGGGCGAGCCCCGAGGCGAAGCTGCGGATCATCGCCGCGCACCAGGCCCGTGGCGCGGTCGTGGCGATGCTGGGCGACGGGGTGAACGACACCGCGGCGCTCCGCCAAGCCGACATCGGGGTCGCGATGGGCATGCGCGGCACCGACATGGCCAAGGAGGCGGCCGACCTGATCCTGGAGGACGACCGGTTCCCAACCATCGGGGCGGCGGTGGAGGAGGGACGGGTCATCTTCGACAACATCCGCAAGTTCGTCTTCTACCTCTTCAGCTGCAATCTGGCCGAGATCTTCGTGCTGCTCGGTGCCGGCTTCGCGGGGGTAGGGCCACCGCTGCTGCCTCTCCAGATCCTCTGGCTCAATCTCATCACCGACACCTTCCCCGCGCTGGCGCTGGCGGTGGAGCCGGGCGACCGCGCCGTGATGCAGCAGCCGCCGCGCGATCCGGCCGAGGCCATACTGCACGGCGCGATGCTGTCGTCGATCGGGATGTACGCGGCGCTCATCGCGGCGGTGACCATCGTCGCCTATGCGAGTGCTGGAACGACCGGAGCGTTCATGACGCTCGCGCTCGCCCAGATCCTGCACCTCGGCAACGCCAGAAGCGCCGGGCACGTGCTCACGCCTCGCTTCGCCTTCGCGAACCGGGCCGCGCTCGGGGCGACAGTCCTTGCCCTCGGGCTTCAGCTGCTGGCCGGGTTCCTTCCTCCCCTTGCCCAGGTGCTGAGGGTCGGTTCGCTTTCGACTGGTCAGTGGATGACGGTGGCACTGCTGGGGTCGACGCCTGCGGTCGTGGGACAGCTGATCAAGCTGGTCAGGAGCGCGGGCGGTATGCATCGGCAGTCGTGAAGTGCAGAGCCGAATGTAATCGGAGGAACTGATGAGACACCTACGAATTCTTGCCGGGATCATCACTCTGATCTGCAGCCCGTCGATGATCCACGCACAGCAGACTCCCACCCGGCCTCGAGAGCCCCAGTCGGCCGAGACGACCATGATGGGCGGCAATCCATCCATGATGGCGGCGATGGACTCGCTCGATCAACGGCTCGACAGTCTCGTGGACCGCATGAACCGGGCCGGGGGGAACCAGAAGGTCGCGGCGATGGCGGCGGTGATCAACGAGCTGGTGGCACAGCGCAAGCTGATGCGGAGCCACATGCGCCAGATGATGGGCGACAAGGGCCGTCCGCCCCACTGATCCTGCTCGGGCGCGCTGCCTCCCTCAGATCGAGGCGGAGGCCGCCCGCTGGAGTGCATGGACGAACCCGCCGAGGTGATCGGGCGCGGGCGGGCCGGCCACCAGGAACGGGTCCATCACGGTGGAGCGCAGCACGACCAGCCCCTCATCCCCGCTCGCCTTCCACTCGTCCGTGGTACAGACTCCGAGCGCCACCAGCAGCGGATCCACCGCACCGTCGTACATCGGCGAGCGGAGCCGAGTGCGGGTGATGATGTACTCCGGGTCGTCGTCCCGTCGGCTGAGGCTCATCCGGCCGTAGATTCGCTCGTTGAGCGCGTTGGTCTCCGCCAGCGTCGTCAGCGCCGGATGGGCCAGGAGATAGCAGACGATGTTGATGTCGGGCTCCGGCAGCAAGATGACCCGGAAGGGCGAGAAGTCCGCGGCCGCGAGGCAGCGGTGCAGCCGCCGGGCCCCCGCAGCCGTGCGCTCGATCAGATAGCCGTAGCCCCGCTCGTCCAGCGGCAGCGCCTTGTGGCTGAGCCACACCGCGGCGGCGGCCGCGCCGGGCTTGGAGCCCTCCAGGATGTACCGCCCGAGAAACCGCTCGACGCCGGGCTGCTCGGCGCCGCTCGGGGCCAGGTACGGCGGATCAGTGGCGACGAGATGCCGAGCCCTGCCGTCGCGCACCAGCACCGCGCCCGCCGAGTAGGGCACGTACCCGAGTTTGTGAGGGTCTACGCTTATCGAATCGGCCTCGCCGAGCGCCTCGACCGCCCTCACCCATTCGTCGCTCGGCCATGCCTCGCCCACGCTCGCTCGGATGGCGGACGCGTCGCGCCTGCGGCCGTCCGCGGATCGGGTCACGGCCGCCGCGTATCCGCCGTAGCAGGCATCCGAGTGGAGATGAAAGGTCACTCCCAGCTCCCGCTCGGCCCGGGCGCGCACCTCGAGCACCTGGTCGAGCCGGTCCACCGCGCTCTCCTCGGTGCTCCCGCACACGCTGACGCAGGCGACGACCGCCTGCCGCCGGCCGGCGAGCGCACGCACCTGCGCCCATAGCGCGTCGGGGTCCATCCGGAAACGGGTGTCCACCGCGACGTGGACCAGCTGGTTGGATCCGATACCCAGGGCCCTGACGATCTTCTCCCAGGAGTAATGCGCCGTCGCCGAGACCAGCACCACGCCCGGCGGCAGCGGATCGCCGTACTCGAACGCGAGGCGCCGAGAGTACTCCTGGTAGCCGATCGTGGCGAGCGAGTGATTGCCGAGCGCGCGGGCGACGTCGGCGCGCGGCGCCGCGGCCCAGAGCGCGTCCCACAGGTCGAGCGTGGCGCGGTTGGGAATGTTGAGCAACTGCCAGAGCGAGAGCGTGGAGAGGTCGGCGCGGGATCCGTCCGCCGTCGCCACCGGTAGCGCCAGCCCCAGTTCGGCGGCCGCGCCGGCCGCGGCGACCGGCAGATAACGCAGGCCGCGCGCCAGCCAGAAGGCCTCGAAGTTCGCGATGGTTCCACCCGAGGTCAGATGTCCCCAGCTCGTTCCCTGATCGTAGCCGATCATCCGCGCGAGCTGCGCGGCTACCTCCATCTCCAGCCGGGTGGTCACCGGGGAGATGTCCATCGCGATGTTGTTGGGGTTGTACAGCATGGTGGCGAACCAGCCCACCTGGGCCGCGATCGTCTGTTCGGCGAGCATGTGGCCCTTGTAGCGGCCGCTGAACACCGGCACGTCGCGCTTGAGCTCTGCCAGGAGGCCGAGCAGTTCCTGGGTCAGCGTGGCGACGGCGTCCTCGTAGCCCTCCCGGCGCTTGTCCGCCTCGCGGATGGTGAATCCGTCCTCGGGATGGTAGTTCCGCCGCCAGAAGACATGGTCTCGCAGCGACTCCACTACCAGACGCTCGAGCAGGGCGGCGTTCTCCGCCCGCGGCCCCAGGAACCAGGCACGGAGCGCGTCTGCGCGGGCGTCGTCGTCGTTCATCCGCTCAGAGCTTGCCGGTCGCGACGGCGCGGACGATGTCGGTGGTCGAGAGCACGCCCACCAGGCGGTCCCCCTCGGCCACGAAGAGGCGGTGGACCTCGGCGTAAAGCATCTGGCGCGCCGCTTCGCGGACGTCCTCGTCAGGCGCGACGATGTACGGGCGAGGCGTCATGATGTCGCGGACCGAGGTCTCTTCGATCAGCTGCCGCCCGGCGGCTGGGCTATCCGCTTCCGTTTCCGCTTCCGCGGTCAGGACGTCGGTGGCCGAGACCACTCCGATGATTCGGCCGCCCTTGTCCACGACCGGCAGACCGGAGATGTGGCCGTCCGCCAGCGACACGACGACGTCGGCGACACAGGCGTCGCTGCTGATGGTTCTGACTTTCGGCTGCATGAGCTCGGCGACTTTCATGGCTTCCTCGGAGGTGATGGACGACCTCAAAGTGGCGCGGCGCCGGTGAACCCGCGGTGAAGGGAGCGTGAAGGCTCTTTCACCGCGGGTTCAGATCAACCTACGGGTTACCGCTCTAGAATGCACAGGCCGTCGAGATCGACGGCGCGTGGTTGCATCTCTCTGAACGAGGATAGTGCTATGAGAGGCCTTGTGAA
>DATLHD010000105.1:0-17227 GCA_035540075.1 Gemmatimonadales bacterium | reverse complement strand
GCCCACCTCCTCCACGCGTCCCTGCAAGCCGGCGAGCGATTCCCGCACCTGCGACGGATGCGGCCCGAAGACCTCCTGGTACGCGACACCCGACCCACCCAGCTCGGCGAGCGCCTGGATCACCGACCCCGAATCGCCGGTGTCGCCGACCGTGGTCACGCCGCCCGACCAGCATTCCGCGATGCCGAGCCTCGCCCAGGCGACGAAGTCGTCCGCGCTCCGCGTCTCCTTCACCGCGCGAACCCGAGCGATCCAGGAGCGGAAATCCGCCTCCGGCGGAGCTCCGAGATCGAACCCGGTCAACTCGAGGTGAGTATGCGCGTTGACGAGTCCGGGAATCAGGATGGCGTCCGGGAACGCCTCGCCCGGCACACCGGCCGGACGCGGCACCAGCGCGTCCGGCCCAATCGCCTCGATACGGCCATCACTTCCAAGGAGAACCGCGCCACCCTCGATCGGAGGCGCCGCGACCGGCACCACCCAGCGGGCCGCCAGGCGGCGCGCCGGCATGCTACTGCCGAGGAGTGGCCGGAGGACCGGTTCCGCCCATGACGCCGGTGCCGCCCTGCGTGGTGCGGGTGGTCGGCACCAGCGGCGCGCCCACCGTGTCAGTGCGCGGCACGCCGATCGCCGGAGCGGTCGACGGCGGCTGACCCGGCGCCGGACCCGCGCCTCCCATCACACCACCCACGTTGCCGAACGGGGAGTGGATCGGGCAGAACCCGGTCGGCTCGGTGCCGGGAATGAACGACTCGATGTAGTGCACGTCCTTGGGACAGAACGGAGTCGCCTTGTAGCCCGTGGTCTTGTCGATGTCGAGCGCCGTGAGGCCCGCGGGACGGGGCCAGGCCGCGGGAATGGCCCGGCGCTCGTAGACCTCTCGCATCATGGCGGTCCACGCCGGTGCGGCGAGCACGCCGCCCTGCGCGTTGGATTTGATCTTCCGGGGCTGGTCGAAGCCGATCCAGAGACCGGTGACGAGGTCGGGGGTGAAGCCGATGTACCAGACGTCGAAGCCGTCGTTGGTGGTGCCGGTCTTGCCGCCGGCCGGGAAGTTGATCCGCGCGCCGACCGAGCCCACCGCGGTGCCGTGGCGGACCACGTCGCGGAGAGCGTCGGTCATGAGCCAGGCGTGCGCGCTGTCGAGCACGGCCACGCTGCGCGGGGCGGGCTGCCAGACGATCTTGCCGCTCCGGTCCTCCACGCGCAGGATCGAGTTGGGCACCGAGCGGGTGCCGAGATTGGCGAACGTGGTGTAGGCCGCGATTATCTCCAGCGGGATGACGTCGGCCGACCCGATGTGGATCGACGGCACCGGCGGTACCCGAGTGCTGATGCCGAACTTGGCCGCTTCGCTCACGACCGCCTGCTCCCCCAGCTCCATGCCGAGCTTGATGGCGATGGTGTTGCGCGAGAGGTAGAGCGCCCGGCGCAGCGTCATCGGGCCCTCGTACTTCAGGTCGTAGTTCATCGGGGTCCAGGGCGGCTCGTCGGGCTTCACGATGAGGCTGAGCGAGTCGTCCACCATCACGTGCGACAGGGGGTAGCCCGCCTCGATCGCCGCCGAGTAGGTGATCGGCTTGAAGGTGGACCCGGGCTGCCGGAGCGACTGGGTCGCGCGGTTGAACTTGCTGTCGCCGAAGTCGCGACCGCCCACCATCGCGCGGATCTGTCCGGTCTTGGCCTCGATGGTGACCATGAGCCCCTGGAGGTAGGGTGTGCTCCGCAGGTCGCGGTCCCCCTCGTCGCCCTTCGAGTTCTGGTACTGCTGATAGGTCGGGTACTCGAACTTGCCGTCGGCGCCGCTTTCGATCGCCTCCAGCCGGGCCTCGAGCGCGCGCTCGGCAGCCTGCTGGGTGTCGAGGTCGAGCGTGGTGTAGATCCGGAAACCCGAGCGATAGAGGTCTGAGCCGAAGCGCGCATCCAGCTGCTGCCGGACGAACTCGACGAAGTACTCCGCGGTGCCGCTGTAGTCCGAGCTGGAGGAGAGCAGCAGCGGGTAGGCCTTCCATCGCTCGGTCTCGTCCGGCGAGAGGAGACCGTTGTCGCGCAGCAGATTCAGCACCGTGTTGCGGCGCTGGATGCTGAGGTTGGGGTTCTTCCGGGGATTGTAGCGCGACGGGGCCTTGGGTATGGCGGCCAGGGTGGCGGCCTCCGCCACGTTCAGGTCGCGGACCGACTTCCCGAAATAGCGCTGAGAGGCGGCCTCCACGCCGAAGGCACGGTTGCCGAGGTCGATCTGGTTGAGGTAGAGCTCGAGGATCCGGTCCTTGGGGTACTTCTCCTCGATCTCGCGGGCGACCTTGGCCTCCCGGAGCTTCCGGCGGAGCGATTTGTCGCGGCCGCTGATGTCCTCGGTCCAGATGTTCCGCGCCAGCTGCATCGTGATGGTCGAAAAGCCTTCGGCCATCCGCATCTCCACCAGGTTGCTCCGGACCGCGCCGAGCACGCGGTACCAGTCGATCCCATGGTGCTCGTAGAAGCGCTTGTCCTCGGTGGTGACGAACGCGGCCTTGACCACCGGGGACATCTCGGCCAGGGGCACGACGGTGCGCCGCTCCTGGCCCAGGTCGGTGATGAGGCGGCCGTCGGCGGCATACACCTTGGAAGCCTGGTTCGGGTCATAGACGCCGAGCTCGGCGATGGAGGGGCAGCTATTGCCGGCACAGGCCCGGTTCCACGCCGCCGTCAGGACGGCCAGCATGAACGCTACCACGGCGAAGAAGGAGACTAGGATGATGCGACGCGCGCGAGGCGTGAGCCTGACGCGCGCGCGGAACGATGGGAGCCGGCGGGCCATAGGCGCAAACTAGCCTGTTGCGGGGCCTCTTTCCAGCGGGTACGATACGCCGCTATGACCGATCTGCTCAGCACGCTCACCGCCCGGGGCTTCGTCCAGGACGCGACGCCGGGGCTCGCGGAGCGTCTGTCGAAGGGCCGCGTTACGGCCTACGTGGGGTTCGATCCCACCGCGGACTCGCTGCACGTGGGTAGCCTGGTGCCCGTGATGGGCCTCGCCTGGCTCCAACGACATGGCCACACGCCCATCGCGCTGGTTGGCGGCGGGACGGGGATGGTGGGCGACCCCAGCGGCAAGCGGGAAGAGCGTCCCGTCATGACCCTGGAGCAGATCGACCGCAACGCCAAGAGCCTCGCGCGGCAGCTCACCCGCTTCCTCTCGTTCGAGGGCGCCAACGCCGCCCGAATGCGGAACAACGCCGACTGGCTCCGCGGCATCGCCCTGATGGAGTTCCTGCGCGACACCGGGAAGCATTTCACCCTGAGCTACATGCTCCAGAAGGAGTCGGTGCGGAGCCGGATGGAGGTGGGGATCACCTACACCGAGTTCAGCTACATGCTGATCCAGGCGTACGACTTCTGGCACCTCTATCGAACCGAGCAGTGCGAGGTGCAGATGGGCGGCAGCGACCAATGGGGGAACATCACCGCGGGGATCGAGCTGATCGGCCGCCGTGAGGGCGCGCAGGCCCACGGCCTGGTCTCTCCGCTCATGACCACGGCTTCCGGGGGCAAGTTCGGCAAGAGCGAGGGCGGCAACGTGTGGCTCGACCCGGAGCGCACCAGCCCCTACCAGTTCTACCAGTTCTGGGTCAACACCGACGACCGGGACGTGGAGCGCTACCTCAAGCTCTTCACCTTCCTCCGCCTCGATCAGATCGCGTCCGCGATGGCCGAACACGGCAAGGACCCGGGGAACCGCACGGCGCAGCGGTTGCTGGCTCGCGAGGTGACGGCGACGGTGCACGGGGTAGAGGCCGCGGAGCAGGCGGTGCGCGCCAGCGAGGCCCTGTTCAGCGGTCAGCTCGACCTCGAGGCGCTGCCGGACATGCCGACCCGCGCCGTGGCGCGGGACGAGGTGCTGGAGCGGCCGATCCTCGAAGCGCTGCTGGCGAGCGGCCTGGCCAGCTCGAAGGCGGACGCGCGGCGGGGCATCGAGGGCCGCGGGTTCTATCTCAACGGCCAGGCGATCGAGCGGGTGGACGCGATGTTGCGGTCGGACGACCTGCACGGACCGGCGGAGGAGCCGTTCGTGATCCTGCGAAAGGGGAAAAAGAACTACGTGCGGCTGGTGCTGTCGCCGTCGATGTGACAATCACCATCGGCTTCGCGTGCTCCGCCTCGTCCGCGGCGGCTTCACCCCCAGCATCCCAAACAGTCCTCGCACGATCTCGCGTCCGACGGTCCTCCCGATGGATGTCGAGAGCGCGCCGACTACGGCCGCACCAGCGGCGGCCGCCGCGCTCTTCCCCACACCCCTGCCCTGCTTCGGTCTCGGCTCCGGCTCCTCCGTCTCCGATGGGGCTTCCGTCTTCCCCATCCGCTCCGCCAGCATCTCGCGCGCGCTCTCCCGGTCCACCGCCTGGCCGTATTCCGCGATGAGGTCCGACTGCCGGATGTCGGCCTGCAGCTCCTCGGGAGTCAGCGGCGCCATCCGCGAGCTCGGCGGGATCAGACGGGTGGCAACCACCGGTGTCGGGGTGCCCCGCGGGTCGAGTACGGTAACGACCGCCTCACCGATGCCCAGGGAGGTGAGCGTCTCCTCCAGGTCGTAGTAGTCGGTCTTGGGGTAGGTGCGCACGGTGGCCTTGAGCGCCTTGTCGTCGTTCGGGGTGTGGGCCCGCAAAGCGTGCTGGACTCGATTGCCGAGCTGGGCCAGCACGTCGTCCGGGACGTCCGTCGGCGTCTGGGTCACCATGTACACGCCGACGCCTTTTGAGCGGATCAGCCGCACCACCCGCTGGATCTGATCGAGGAAGGCTCTGGACGCCTCGTCGAAGAGGAGGTGCGCCTCGTCGAAGAAGAAGACCAGCTTCGGCTTGGGGAGATCCCCCGCCTCGGGGAGGTTGTGATAGAGCTCCGCGAGGAGCCACATCATGAACGTGGAGAAGAGCGCCGGCCTATCCTGGGCGTCTGCCAGCTCGAGGCAGGTCACCACACCCCGGCCGTCGGACGTGGTCCTCAACATGTCGTGGACATCGAACTCCGGCTCGCCGAAGAACCGCTCCGCGCCCTGGGCCTCCAGCTCCACCAACTTCCGCAGCAGCACGCCCACCGTCGCCTTGGACATGCCGCCATAGCGCTCCAGCGCCGCTTTCCCCTCGTCGGAGCCCAGGAACTGCAGCACCGCGCGCAGGTCGGACAGATCGAGGAGAGGCAGCCCGCTGTCGTCGGCGTACTTGAAGACCAGCGTGAGCACGCTGGTCTGGGTCTCGTTCAGCGAGAGCGCCTTGGCCAGAAGCAGCGGACCGAAGGAGCTGACCGTCGCCCGGAGCTGGACGCCGAGCGCCCCGGTGAGGCTGACGAACTCGACCGGCACGCCGCCGGCTTTCCAGTCGTACTTCAGCTCCCCCGACCGACCCGTGACCCGGTCGCTCGCCTCACCCGGCATCGCGAGGCCGCCCAGATCGCCCTTGATGTCGGCCACGAATACCGGGACACCGTGCGCCGAGAGCTGCTCGGCGAGCAGCTGGAGCGTGCGGGTCTTGCCGGTGCCGGTCGCCCCGGCCACCAGCCCGTGGCGATTCATCATCGCGACCGGCACCCTGACCTTCGGCTCCGGGTGGACCGCGCCGCCCTCCAGCGCCGCGCCGAGCGTGATGGCGGGGTCGGTGAAGCCATAGCCGGCGGCGAGCATGTCGGCGAAGCTTGTCATCGGGGTCGTGCCTCCGGACGGATCAGGGTCTGCAGCATGTCGGCGAACCGGTCGTTGAGCCGCTGGATATCGTACTCCCGCTCGACCTTGGCGCGGCCCGCGCGGCCCATCGCGGCCCATCGCTCCGGCTCGGCCGCGAGCCGAGCGAGTGCGGCGGCGAGCGCCGCCTCGTCGCGCTCGGGCACCAGCCAGCCGGAGATGCCGTCCTCCACCAGCTCGGGAATGCCGGCGTGCCGGGTGCCCACGACGGGCATGCCCGAGGCCATCGCCTCCTTGAGCACGTTCGGGATGCCCTCTTCGTCGCCGTCGGCCGCGGTCACGCTCGCGGCAACCAGTACGTCCGCGGCCGCCAGTCCCTCGCGCACCGCCTCCTGGCCTTGCCGCCCCTCGAACCGGACCCGGTCGGCGATTCCCAGGTCGGCGGCGAGCGCGCGCAAGCGCTCCCGCAGCGGGCCATCCCCGAACACCCGACACTCGGCGCGGACCCCGCGGTCCACCAGCAGGCGGAGTGCCGCCAGCACCTGCGCGATACCCTTCTTCTCGACCAGTCGCCCGACGCTGACCAGTCGCAGGCTGCCCGGCACAGCCGGATGCCGCTCGCGGTAGGGCCAGCGACGGAGGTCGATGCCGGTCCGATGCACCACCACCCGCTCGGCCGGCGCGCCGAGCTGCACGATACGCCGGGCGAGAAACTCGCAGACCGGAAGCAGCAGTCGGGTCTCGCGAAAGGTGCGAGTGTAGACCCGCGGCCCACGTCGGGCAACGTACTTCGTCGTGTCGGCACCGCGGAAGGCCACCACCAGTGCTCCATCGAGGGCGCCCAGCCCGCGGAGGCGGAGCGCGTGCGGCGCGTCCATTCCGAAGGCGCAGTAGCACACATCGTAGGGCCGCACCGGCAGGAACCGCGCGGTGCGTCGCAGCTGGTCCAGCGTCCACGCGCGGTGCCAGAAACGGGAGGGATCCAGGGTGCGCAGGAGGAGACGGCGCTCACTCCCGCGATGCGCGGCGATGAGTCGCGCCGCTGCGCGCCAGCGCTCCACCCGGCCGGCTGGCCAGCGGATCGGATAGCGCGTGCGCGATGCGAGATCGAGTCGCTCGACGTCGGCGTGGAAGGGTTCGCCGGGCTGGGGTCCGTCGGCGTAGATGTCCACTTCATGGCCCCGCTCGACCAGGCCGACGATCTGATTGAGAAACGGGATCTCCGAGAGCACCGGGAAAAGGGCCGTGAGCCAGGCCACCCGCACCGGTCAGTCCCCGGCCAGCACGTGCGCGACCCGCTCCATCTCCTCCACCGTGTTGTAGCAGTGAGGACTGAGGCGGATCGCTCCCTCGCGCAGGCTGCAGATGATCCGCGAAGCCTTGAGCCGGCGGTGAACCTCCTTCACGCTCTCCGGCGACACGCACAGGATGCCGGAGCCGTTCGGGCCCTGCGGCGATGCCACCCGCGCGCCGCTCCGTTCGGCCCACGCCAGCACCGGCTGGTGCAGCCTCCGGATGTGATCACGGATCGTCTCCACCCGGAGCTCTAGAATCAGATCGAGCGATGAGTTGAACCCGGCAAAGTCCTGGTACGGGAGCGTCATCAGCTCGAATCGCCGAGCATCGGCTCGAAGCGTGTCGTCGTAGCTGGTGAGGCGGCTCAGGTCGTCGGTCCCTTCGAAGGCGAGCCAGCCGGTGATGACTGGGTCCAAGCGCGCGATCAGCTCGCGCCGGACGTACACGAATCCAGAGCCCCAGGGCGAGAGGAGCCATTTCTGGGCGCCGCAGGCGAGCAGATCCACCTCGACCCGCGACACGTCCACCGGCAGCTGACCGACGGCCTGGATGGCATCCACCACGAGATACGCGCCGGACTCTCGGGTAGCGGCGGAGAGCCGCTCGAGATCCACGAGATAGCCGCTGCTGAACTGCACCAGGGACACCGCGAGCGCTCGCACGCGAGGGTCGCGCAGGCGCTCCAGCAGCCGGGCCTCGTCGGGCCAGCCTTCCGCCGTGGTGGGCACGAGCTCCATCACCACCCCGCGATCGCCCAGCCGCATCCAGGGATACACGTTGGCCGGGAATTCCTTGTCGCTCACCAGCACGATATCGCCGGGCTCGAGCGGCAAGGCGCGGGCGGCCATGCCGATCCCGTAGCCGGTATTGAGGGTGAGTGCGATCTCGTCGCTGGAGGCACCGATCAGCCGGGCGATTTTCTCCCGGGTGTCGGACAGCATGGCGAACATCTCGCGGTCGGGCAGCAGGTGGGGCGCAGCCCGCCGCCGGTTGAAGCGCTCCAGGGTCAGCCGAGTCCGCTCCGGGAGAGGACCGATGCTGGCGTTGTTGAGGTAGACCGTGTCGGAAGTCCACGGGAATTCGGCCCCACGGAGGACATCCACGTCGTATGTCGCGCCTACGCCCTCTTCACCGTTCACGCGTTCCCTTTCCCCCGGTCCCAGCCGTGATCCGGCTCACCCCGGCGCGGGGTAGCCGCGCACCCGTTTGCACCCCGGGCGCGCCACGGCGTGTGGCGCATGATTCTTGCACCTTTGTCGGGCCGTACGTTACGCACGCAACCTTAGCTGGGGCAAGCGAGTGAGCCCGGAACGACCCTTCAGCCTGGTCCTCAGCGGCGGCGGCCTCAAGGGGCTCGCCCACATCGGCGTGCTGCGCGCGCTCGAGGAGCACGGGCTCGTGCCCAGCCTGGTGGTGGGATCGAGCATCGGGTCGCTGATCGGAGCGGCGTGGGCCGCCGGCGTGCCTCTCCGGCAAATGGAGGCCCGAGCCCGGGCCGTGCGGCGACGTGACATCTTCCAGGTCGCCCACACCGACGTCGCATTCCGCCGCCTGCAGGCCCCCGCGCTCTACCGGCGCGAGCCGCTGGAGTTCCTGGTCCGGAGCCTCGTGGGCGACGTCACCTTCCGCGACCTGCCCCGCCGTCTGCTGGTCAACACGGTCGATCTCCATTCCGGCATGCAGGTCCTCTGGGGCCTGCCCGGCCTTCTGGACACCATGGTCGCGGACGCAGTGGTGGCCTCCTGCGCCCTGCCAGGCATCTTCCCGCCTCGGGTCATCGGCGGCCGCTCGTACGTGGACGGAGCCGTAGTGGAAAACCTCCCCGTTCGCCTTGCCGCCTCACTGGCCAACGGCCCCATTCTCGCCGTCAACGTCGCCGCCACCAGCATAGTCCGCTCGTCCGACGAGTGCGTCGGGTTCGCCGCCACCTACACCCGCGGCCTCGAGATCGCGATGCAGACCCAGATCGAGGGCCAGCTTCGCGATTGGCAGGGGCCCCCGCTCATCCTGGTGCAGCCCCGGGTGGAGCACATCTCGATGTTCGCCTTCGACCGGAACGAGGAACTGCTCGAGGCGGGCTACCGCGCGGCCTCCCAGACCCTGGCGAGCCTCGGCGGACAGCTCAACGGCGTGACTCGCGGGATGCATCCGACTCGCCGGCTGCGCGTGCTGGTGGACGATTCGCGCTGTGTGGGCTGCGGCGCCTGCGTCGTGCAGGCACCCAAGGTCTTTCGGTTGGACGCGCGGGGGAAAGCGGAAGTGCACACGCCGGTCCAGACCTGGTCGCCTGTCGATGGAGCCTACCTGCTCAACTGCCCGACGTATGCGATCAGCGTTCAGCCGGAGGATTCGGCGGCGTGACCTGGAAGAGGAAGATCCGCCCGCCGGTGGTCTTCCGGAACGGCAGGCGGTCGCGGACCGGGCGGCGCGCGTAGTGGAAGACGTGTACCCGGCCATGGGGTGACAGCGCTCGCTTGAGCTGGGCTGGATCGTAGATCCCGGGCTTCGCCGGATCCTTGCCCTCATCGCCGAAAGGCGTGGTGCCGACCACCGATCCTCCGCGGGCGAGATAGCCCACCAGCTCGCCGACCAGCGCCGAGTCGGCGGCTACGTTCTCCAGCGCCTCGCTGCAGTAGATCAGGTCGAACTGCCCCGGGCCGGGCGGCACGGTGGTGAAGACCGGTCGCGCCGCGGCCCCGCGGAACGACTTCGCCTGCCCGACCGCGGCCGGTGAGATGTCGTACCCCACCGCCTGCGCCCCCAGCTGTTGGAGACGGATGGTGAAAACGCCGTCCATGCAGCCGAAGTCGAGGGCGCGCTTGCCTTCGGGCGGGTAGCGGCGGAGCAGCACCCGCTGCCGCCACTCGAGGTGGGTGAGACGCCAGTCGAGATCCTGCGCGTGGGGCTCGTGCTGTTCCACCCAGGTGCGGTAGTGCTGGTCGTACTCGTCGGAAGCGGCGGACTGCGCCAGCGTGTCTTCCATCATGAGACGGCCTGGGACACGGCCCGTCGGGCGAACCGGCCGCCTATCCGCGCGAGGTCGCCGGCCACACGGTCCCAGTTGTAGTAGGTCTCCACCGCCCGACGCCCGGCGGCGCCGAGCCGGGATCGAAGCTCTCGATCGTCGAGCAGACGGCCGACCGCTTCGGCCACGCCGTCGGGGCGCTCCGCATCCACCAGGAATCCGGTCTCCCCCTCCCGCACGGCCTCGGGGATGCCGCCGCTCCGGCCGGCGACGACCGGGATGCCGCAGGCGGACGCCTCGGCGATGGAGATCCCGAAACCCTCCACCCGCTGCTCCATCAGCCTCGACAGGCCCAGGTACACCTCGGCGACGTTGTAGAGCGCGGGCAGATCGCGGTCGGGCACCTCGGTCAGGAATCGCACCCGATCGCCCACGCCGAGCTGGCGTGCCTCTTCCTCCAGGGCCTCCAGCTCTTCGCCCGAGCCGACCACCGCGTAGCGCAGATCGGAGTAGCGGCTCGCCAGGCCCGCGAGCGCCTTGAGCGCGGTGTCCACGCCCTTGTGGCGCGACAGCCTCGCGACCGAGAGCAGCCAGCGGCCCGCGCCGAGTCCATAGCGCTCGCGCACCATGGTGGTGTCCACACCCGGCCGGAAGAACACGTGGTCGGCGCCGAGCGGCACCACCTGCACCAGATCGTCGCCGGCCTCGAGCTCCAGCTCGCTCAGCAGGTTGAGGCAGCGCTCGCGAGTCCAGCGGCTGTTGGCCACGAGCACCGCGGCCGAGGAGATGAGCGCCCGCGCCGTTCGGCGCTTGAGCAGGGATTGGTGGACCTGGTGCTGCAGGATGAGCAGATCGCCGCCGTGGAGCAGGACGCCGAACGGGGTCCCGAGACGTTCCATGGTCCATTTCGCCGGGTAGGCGGCCGGCTTCATGTTGCCGCACCAGATGAACTCCACCCCACACTCGCGGGTGAGCACGGTGGCGCGGCGGGACCAGAAGAGCAGCCCCCGGAGGGTGCGGAGCTTGCGCGCCGCGAGCGGCAGCCGGTCCACCCGGTTGGGGAAGGTGGAGTCCACGTCGGGCGAGTCCGGGTGCTGTCCGGTGGAGACCACGAGGGAGCCGGGCGGGTAGCGCTTGGCCAGCTCCGCCATCCACCGGGCGATCCCACCGCCGATGGGCGGGAAGTCGTAGGTGAGGAGGAGCTGGGGAGCGACCATTCGGCTAATCTACTCGATGACCGCGGCGAGCGCGGCCTCGTAGCGGTCGATCATTCGGGCCAGGGGAAACTCGCTCTCGATTCGCCGTCGCGCCGCCTCTCCGAGTCGCCGACGTCGCTCGGGATCCTCGAGCAGCTCGCGGACGGCGGCCGCCAGCGTATCGGAGTCGCCCGGCGGCACCAGCACCCCTGCCCCGTTGCTTCCCACCAGCTCCGCGGTCCCGCCCGCATCCGCGGCGATGACGGGGCAGCCGCAGGCCATGGCCTCACCGACCGCATTGGGGAAGATCTCGTTGAGCGAGGGATGGACCACCACGTCCGCCGCCGCGAGCGCCGCGACCAGCTCGTCCGATTCCAGCAAACCGGTGAACACCGCGGGCAACCGGGCCGAGCGCGCCAGCGTGTGGAGCTCGGCCTCTCGGCCCCCGTCGCCGCAAATCAGGTAGACCAGCGGCACGCCCGAGGCGTGCAGCCGGCCCAGGGCCGTGATCGCGATCTCGTGCCCCTTGTTCCGGGTGAGCTTCGCCGAGGTGAGCACCACGCGGGCATCGCGGGCGATGCCGTAGCGCTCGCGGAAGGCGCGTCCTTCCTCGGGCCTCGGCGCGTATCGGTCGAGATCATAGCCGTTGGGGATGAGGAAGTGGGGGATGCGTCGGAGCCATGGCTCGCGGGCGGCATCGTCCCGGATCCAGCGTGACTGATAGACGCACGCCGAGACCCGACGGAGGTACGCCCGATCCAGGAGATGGTTGCGTGGGTGGCGGTAGTTGAGGTTGTAGCGATAGACGATGCTCGCCGGGCGTCCCAGCGTGGCCAGGGCCGCGAGCCTGACGTCGCGCGGGGTATCTACCACCACGGCATCGGCCTGGATGGCGCGAAGGACGCGGAGCAGCGCCCACGCTTCGCGCGGGCCGGTGTTGCGGGCGGGCAGCTCGGTGACGGCCAGGCCCATCCGCTGGAACCTCGACGTCAGCCGCGCGGAGGCGGTCACCAGGTGTGCCGTGTGCCCGCGCTCGCCGAGGCCGCGCGCGATCTTGGCGTAGCTCGACCCGGAGCCGCGCCAGCCGTTGGCCGAAGTCAGCAGAGCGATGCGCATCGGGGGTTACGTGGAGATCACGCGGGCGGGCGTCACCTGGAAGATGAATACCGCGGCCCCACGTTGACGAAAGGGGACGAGATTCCTCAAGGGGGTGCGGTAGTATCGCCGCAGTCGAACCTTCCCCCAGGGGCCCAGCACTCGATGAAATGCCGCCTCGTCGTAGAAATGCTTGTGGTCCGGATCCCAGAAAGAGCGGCCCACCGGTGTGGTGCCCACGACGGAGCCGCCCGGAGCCAGGTAGCCGACCAGCTCTTCCACCAGTGCCCTGTCGTCCACGACGTGCTCGATGACCTCCTGGCAATAGACCAGATCGAAGGTGCCGCGCGGAGGCGGCACAGTCGTGAACACGGGCCGGACTGCGGCGCCCCGAAATCGCTCCGCTTGCCGAATCGCAGCCGGGGACACGTCGTACCCCACTCCCTCGCCGCCCAGCTCCTGCAAGCGGAGGGTGAAGATGCCGTCCATGCAGCCGAAGTCGAGCACCCGTTTCCCCGCCGGCGGGTAGCGCCGCAGCAGCGCACGATGACGCCACAGGAGGTGCGACTTACGCCACTTGGCGTCGATAGCCCGCTCCCCCTGCCGCTGGAGCCAGGTGTTATACAGACCGTCGTACTTGTCGCCGTCGGCGTGGGCCATGCCCGAATTTACTCCAGCAGACATCGCAGGTGGTTGAGAAACCGTGCGGCCGCAGCTTCGATCGTAAGATCGGCTACCAGCGACGGGTCGGCCGGCTCGGCCTCCGCCGCCTCGATGATGGCCGTCGCGAGTGCGACCGGGTCGTCGGGCGGCGTCAGCGTCGCGGCCGTGCCCACAAACTCGCGATGAGGAGGGATGTCCGATGCGACGACCGGGACTCCCGAGGCGATCGCCTCGATAGGCGTCAGGCCGAATCCCTCGAACCGGCTGGGACAGACCGCAACCGAGGCCTCTTGGTAGGCCCGGGTGACGGTCGCGTCATCGGCGTCAGTCTCGATGGAGCAGGAGACCCGCAGGCGGCTGGCTAGCGCTTCGAGGTTGTCCCGCTGAGGGCCGCGGCCGATCAGACGCACGCGGACGGCACGATCTACCAGCGTGGCCGCTCGAATCACCGCGGCCTGATTCTTGTGGCGGCGAAGGCGCGACACCGTGACGAGTGTCAGCGGACCGTCGTGGGACGTCCGGCGTGCGGCTGCCGCCCGCTGGATAAAGCGGTTCGAGTCGTAACAGTACGGGACCTCGCGCCCCTGGACGCCGAACCGCTCGGCCACGCTCTGCTGGGTTATGCGACTGGGCACCCAGACATCCTCCGACCGCCGGGCGATGTAGCGAAGCACGCTAAAATGGCCGCCGCGGTGGTAACGGTTCCAGAGCCTGGGCACTCGCAGGAATCTGTTGGCGACCCACCAAACGTGGTCGGGCCGGCCGGAGCCCATCCCCGTGGGTGGGAGGTCCCAGAGATAGAGGAGCAGCCGGGCGCCGCAGCGCCGTGCGAAGCGCCAGGCGTCGGCCCCCACATGGCCGGACATCGCGACCGCGACCCGCGCGGGCCGTCCCCCCTCGGTCGCTATCCGAAGCCCCAACCGGCGGAGCTCCGGCACGACGAGCGCCGTGTGAGCGTTGGAGGCGAACCACCGCACGTCATCCATCGCCGTTCGTCGTCCTTTCAAACGTTATACTTGGCGCATGCGAGTCGTAGTGCTTGGAGCCGGCGGCGCCCACAAGACCGAGAACTCCATCGTTCGCGCGGCCCGGGCATCGGGCCACCGCTGCCGCATGGTGAACGTGGTAGGCTGGTCCCGCTATGCCGGACCCGCTGCGCGCAGGGCGGTCCGCTACATGGTGGAGGCGTTCGAGCCCGACTTCCTCCTTCTTACCCGCCACGCAATTCTCGCGGGTGAGCCGACGCTGCGAGCGCTGATCGGGAATCGCATGGCGGCGTTCTGGTACTTCGATCCGCAGCCCAAGCCTGCCGTCCTCGCGTTGGCCAGGGTCGTCGGCCGGATGTATGTCACCTACCTGGCGCAGATCGACAGCTACCGCGCGGCGGGAATTGAGGACGTTCGGTTTCTGCCGCAAGGCGTGGATCCCGCCATCGATTATCCAGCCGCTGCCACCAGACCCGAGTACCTTTGCGAGGCCAGCTTCGTCGGCTCCGGACAATATCCCTATCGCCATTCCCTGCTGCGCGCAGTCGGCCGAGCGTGCGGCCTGCAGATCCGTGGGCCCGGTTGGGACCGGGGCTCCGATCTGCCGGTCGCCGGTGGAGAGGTTCGGGGAAAGCGTCTCCGGGAGGTGATCAAGGGTGCTAGGATCTCGTTGGGGGCGAGCGCGCATCCCGAGCAAGATAGTGATCGTGCGTCAGCCTCCAACCGGATGTGGAAGATCCTGGGGTCTGGAGGTTTCTACCTGGGCCCTCATGTGCAGGACATCGAGCACTTCGCTATCGGTGGCCGTCACTGCGCCTGGTACCGCTCCACCGAAGATGCCGTCGAGCAGGTTTATCACTACCTCGCTGTCCCGGAGGAGCGCACCCGAATCGCGGATCAGGGGCGGGCGCACGCCTTGCGCCACCATACCTATGCCCACAGGCTGGGGCTGCTGCTCGCCGGCGGGGAGTATGTCTTGGGCCAGGACTCGTCAGACGATGGTGTAGTTTCGAAACTCGAACACCCTCACGCCGGTCATCCGCTCGATCACCTCTGAGGCGTAGTAGCGCAGAAAGCGCCATTGGAACCGGCGCGGCGCGATCACCCGCTCCGGATCCTCCAGCCGGCGCTCGATCCACTCCCGCGCGACCACGGGGTGACTGCCTGGGAACCGCTTGATCCCCGGAATCCAGGCCAGGAGCGGCAGACGCTCGTCGGCGTCGCGCCAGGGGTACATCGTCTTGCCCAGCTCCCGCTTCTCGCGCAGCGCCTGCGCCGGGCGGGCCCAGCCGTAGTGGAACATCTGGGCGCCGGTCAGGCGAGCACGAATGCGCCGATGCTCCGGACCGACCCGGAATCCCTGGGCGCCCTGGTAGGGGCGGATGTCGAGCGCGGGGTCGAGCCGCACCGCGCGCACCTCGCGCCGGTACCAGCGCCGGTGGGTCGCAATCGTCTGGAAGCCTCCGTAGAAGTGGAGATAGCGAACCAGCAGGCCCTCGACTCTCGGGTCCGCGTCGTGGGCCCGCACCGCCGCCGCCAGCTCCGCGGCGCCGTCCTCGTGCAGCACCTCGTCGGCCTGGATGTAGATGCCCCACGGGTAAGCGCAGGAACGCATGGCCCGGAGCGTCTCGGCGCCGAGAACCGTGTTGCGCCGGCTCATGTCCCATTCGGTCTCGAGGATCCTGATCTTCGGATCGGCGATCGAGCGGACCAGGTCGAGGGTCTCGTCCTCGCTGCGCCCGACGTTCACCACCACTTCATCGCACACCGGCAGAATGGAGCGGATGCTGGCTTCCACGGGGAAGTCCAGCTTGATGGCATTCCTGACGATGGTGAACCCCGAGATCCTGACCACAGGCTCCTTGCTGTCGGCGGCGGGTCAGAATCTCACCCATGAGGCGCGGCCGGAGCAAGCGCCGTATTGGTCACGAGCGAGCGGTAGAGCTCGAGGGTTCGTGAGATGGTCCGGTCGAGGCTGAACCGCTCGCGGGCGGTGCGCCGCGCCGCCTGCCCCAACCTGGCGGCGAGCGCCGTGTCCATCAGCACGCGGTCCAGGGCCGCGGCCCATGCCCTCGGATCGAGTGGAGGAACGAGCAGGCCGTCTTCCCCGTCGGTGACCAGCTCGGGATTGCCTCCCGCGGCCGACGCGATGACCGGCTTGCCGAGGGCCATGGCCTCGAGGAGAGACTGGGAGAAGCCCTCCATTCGTGACGGGAGCAGCGCCGCGTCGAGCAGACGATAGAGGGGGATCACCTCGGCGGTGAAGGGCAGGCACACTACCGCGTGCGGTGTCCCCACGGCCCGCGCGCGTTCGCCGACTCGGCTCGACGGCTCGATGCCGGCGAGCACCAGCCGCACCGGCGTGCGGACATGCCGAAGCGCCTCGAGCACGACCGGCTGGTCCTTCGGCCGCGCGACGATGCCGACCGTTCGCTGCGCCGGCATCCAGCCGATCCGGTCCTTCCAGTCGAACAACTCGCGGTCGGAGACGGGACGGTCTACCTGCTCCACGATGAGCCCGTTGTGTATGACGGCGAGCTTGCGGGCACGCGTACCCCGCCGGCGAAGCGCGCGGGCGACGGCGTGGCTCACCGCTATGACCGCATCGGCCGAGCAGGACGCCACCCAGTTCTCGAAGAAAAAGGTCCGCGGCATCTGTCGACGGGTGAGCACCAGCGGCATCGGCAGGCGACCGGTAAGCCGGAGCCAGGTGAGCCCCGCGCGGTCGCGCGCGCTCTGGGAGTTCACCAGGTCCGGCCGTTCCGCGGCGACGATTCCCGCGAGGGCGGCCGCGTTGGCACGCCGCGCGCCGGGCCGCAACTCCAGCGATCTGACGGCTAGCCTCCAGTCCGCCGCGAGCGCCTGGACCTCCGACGTGGGGGGGCAGACGAATACCACGTCGATGCCGGCCCGCTGTAGGCCGAGGCTCAGATGCAGAGTGGACATCACCGATCCGGCGCCGCCGCCCTGGTGGAGAACCTGCATCACTCGCATGGGCATCGGCGGGGAAGATGCCTAAATTGCGGACCGCATGCACATCGGGATCTTCTCGTGGGACATACTCCCGGCGCCACGGTACGGCGGCACGCAGCGTATGGTGGTGTGGCTGGCGCGAGGACTCGCGACCGCGGGACACCGTATCACGTTGATCGCGGGGCACGGCTCCCGCGTGCCCGAGGCGACAGTGATCTCCGTCGCGGTGGACGCCGCGCGCGGCCCGGCGTTCGACATCCGGCCGCTGCTCCCTCCCGGGCTCGACATCCTGGTGTCCTACGCGCCACTCCGCGTGAAGCCCGACCACCCGTGGCTCCGAGTCCTGCCCGGCAACCGGAGGCAGGACGTGAAGGGCGCGCCCAACATCATCTACCTGAGC
>DATLHD010000104.1:0-3025 GCA_035540075.1 Gemmatimonadales bacterium | reverse complement strand
CATCGGCAGCCGGCAGCCGGCGTCGCGCGCGACTCCGCAGAGCGTGAAGCCCGTCGCCTCACCGACGCGCTCTCCCGCGACCAGCGCCGAGTATCGCCTGGCGCCGCCGGAAAGCTGTCGGATCGTCTCCGCGGCGTCCTGCACCAGCACGGGAATCAGGCCGAGCTCCTCGATCGCCGACCGGGCGAGCGCGGCATCAAGGGTATCCGAGGCCGCAACCAGGATAGGCCGCTGACTCGGGTGCAGGCATTGGATCATGGATTCCTCCTTCGATGCGCTGAAAGGAGGACCCGAGGAGTCGAGCAGGCGTGACGCGCAGGTAACGATCAGGCCGCGCGCTCGCGCGCCGCAGCAGCCAGCTCCGGCCACGGGTATGCGAAGGTAACGTCTTGTCAACCGGTTCCCGCTGGGTCGTAGCTTCACGGGAATCATGTCGACGTTCTCGCCGTCGGACGGCGAGGTGGTGGACCCCAAGAACACGGTCGTGGAGTGGAGCGCGCCGGGCGCCGAGCGAGATCCTCTCGATCGGCGAGAACGGCAACCGGTTGATCTCAGAGAGCACCTTCGAGACGGCGGAGTAGGTGTTCCCGGGTCAGGGTGAGATCTTCTCAGCGCCCCGGCGTCGTCAGTGTCGTGCGGTAGGCGTACCCCATCACTTCTCCCTCGAGCGCGACCCGGTACCAGTCGCGCTGGAGCGAGTCGGCGAAGACGGTGTCCCCCGGCGAGAGCACGGCGGCGAGCTCGCCTCGCGTGCTCCGCGACTGCCGCACGTTGGTCCAGGTCTTTGCGACGAGGATCCCGCCGGACGGCGTCGCTTCGACACTGGCGGTGTCCAGCTGGGCCGTGGCCCCCATGGCATACGCGACTTCGGACGAGTCGGCGATCGAATCGGCCGTGGAGCCGGCCGCGGCCGAAGAGCGGACGGAGCCCGAGGACATTCGGCTCCCGCCGAAATCGACCACCAGCACCACGGCGGCGAGGGCGACCGCCGCGACCACCCCCGAGGGCAGGTAGCGGCCAACTTCCAGCACAGAGCGGGTTTTCGGGGCTGCCTGGGGTTCCAGCTCCCGCCCGCACCCCGGGCACCTGGTAGCGATGCTCAACGCCCGCTTCCCGCACTCGCTGCACTGCCTGTAGGACCCACCCATCACTGCTGCTCCTGCTCCTGTAGCGCCCTCGACGCGGTGCCCGCGCAGGGAGGCGGACGGACGAGCGTAACGGCCCGGCCGCTGGCTTGTAGGGACCTGAATGCTGATCGGTGGGACGGCAGGTGGCAAGTCGAGTGCCAGTTGCGACCAAAGGTCAATTGCCTCGGCGGCTGGTACTGCCCACAATGGGACCATGGGCAGCCAGACGTTCGCGGTGTTCGGGACTGGTGCGGTCGGCGGGTACTTCGGCGGCCGGCTGGCCGAGGCAGGGCATGACGTGCGGTTCGTCGCCCGAGGCAGGCAGTTGGCGGCGATCCGAGACCATGGGCTCAGGGTCAGCAGCGTGGACGGCGACTTCCTCATCCGCCCCGCACGTGTCGCCGATGACCCCGCCGCGATCGGCCATGTGGATGTCGTCCTGGTCGCCGTGAAGGCCTGGCAGGTTCCCGAGGCCGGCGATGCCATGCGACCGATGGTGGGTGAGAGCACGTTCGTCGTCCCACTTCAGAACGGAGTGGAGGCGCCGGACCAGCTGTCCGCGGTGCTCGGTCGCCCGCGCGTCCTGGGAGGGCTCTGCCGCATCCTGGCGTACCTCGACGGACCCGGGCACATCCGGCACACGGGTGTCACGCCTTACGTCGCCTTCGGCGAGCTCGACGGCTCGAGCGGCGCTCGGGTGGAGACGCTGCGCCAGGCATTCACCTCCACGCGCGGCATCACCGTCGAAGTGCCCTCGGACATCCGGGTCGCGATGTGGAGCAAGTTCCTCTTCATCGCCGCGCTCGGCGGGGTGGGGGCGCTGACCCGTTCGCCGATCGGCGCCCTGCGACGCGCGGCGAAGTCGCGCGAGCTGCTGCGGCAGGCTCTCGAGGAGATTCGCGCCGTTGCCCTCGGCCGGAACATCCTCCTGCCGGCGGACATCGTGGATGGGACGCTGGCGTACATCGACACCCTGCCGACCGACGGCACGGCCTCGATGCAGCGCGACATCATGGAAGGGCGGCCCTCGGAGCTGGAGGCTCAGGTGGGCGCGGTCGTCCGGCTCGGTGATCTGGTGGGTGTCCCGGTGCCGGTGCACCGGATGATTTACCAGTCCTTGCTCCCGCTGGAGCGGAAGGCGCGTGCGGGGTGAGCCAAGTCATCTTGGCGCCCGGAGCCTGCGCCCATCGTTCACGAGTATGGCAGTCTCGCGTGGTCACGCACTGGTCCTGAGCGCCGCCGTCCACTCGGTAGGTCTGGGAGTGGCGGGCTGGGCGAGCCACGGCCAGTACCGGGAGGCGACTTCGGTCGAGCTACGCACCACCCGAGCGTCGACTCTCACCTTCCTGAGCCTGGTTCCCCCCGAACCTCGACCCGTCACCAGACCGCGGCCGGCGCGCCAGCCGGAGCACGCTCGTCATCCGGCGGCCCAGCCTGCGGTGCCAGCGGCCCCGATTCCGGGTGCCGGGACCACGGAGCAGTCTCAACCAGTTGCGTCTTCCGAACCTGCCACGCCGACCAACTCAACCCTGCGGGTGCAGGAGCTGGCCCCTGGCGTCACGGTGGCGGCCATTCCCGTCCCCCTTCCTCCTCCCGAGTCCGATACTGCCGCCCCGCGTGGCGTGTATCAGGCGGCCGCCCTGGTAACACCGGCGGGGTCCGCCTGTCCGGAGCTTCCGGTGCCTCCCGAGTGGGGCGGCCGGCCGGTCTCCGTGGCCGTGGCATTCGTGGTGGACACGAGTGGGAAGGTGGATCCTTCACAGCTCCGCGTCATCCAATCGCCCGGCCGAGAGCCGACCGGGCGACGATTTTATCCGCGGATTTACGTTGTGGGCACCAGGGCAGGGCCGGCCGCGGATCACCTCGATCCGGCGGGTTACGACTCGTTGCTGACGCAG
>DATLHD010000103.1:0-3119 GCA_035540075.1 Gemmatimonadales bacterium | reverse complement strand
GCGGGTGCGTCATCGAATCACTCCCCGGCGGCTCAGGCCCAGCGTCGCCTGCAGCCGGCCCACGAAGCGGTCGTCGGTATCGCCGGACACGTGCCCGGCGTTCTCCACGTGATGCAGACCCGCGGAGGCGCGCAAGTCGAGCGGTCCCTGTCGTCCGGTCACAGCCACCGCCGCGCGCCAGGTACGCTCCACCGTCCCGATGAAGAGCTGCGGCAGCTGGCCCGCCTCCTCCGGCGTTGCGGGGAAGGGGTCGTTGATCTCGCCCTCGCCCTGGCGCTGAAGCGTCAGCTCGGGCATGAACAGCCAGCGCTCGGCGACCGGCAGGCTCACCGTCACCGTCACCCGGTCCATGTCGGCGAAGTTCCGGCCCAGGCCGACGCCGTCGTCGGTCAGGTTCTCGAACGGGTTGATCGTCCGAAACGCGAGACTCGACGCCTGGGTGTAGAACGCGCGCCAGCTGAGTCGCGAGCCCACGGGACCGAAGGCGGCGACGGTGAACGCCCACCGGTTGGGATATCGGTCTTCGCCCGACGTGTTCTCGTACTGCAGATCGTCAAGCCCCACCTGTGCCTCGATCGTGGTCCCCTTGCCGATGCGGTATCGCCCGTCGAAACCGAACAGCACGTTGCCGTCGGCGCCGAGACCGTACTGGTTGGTGAAGAGGAGCAGGCTGAGCGGGTTCCGGTAGCGACCGTCGAACTCGCGATCGACGCCCGCCACCACCGTGGTCTCCCACAGCCCCAGGCGCAACCGGTCCGTCACCCGGACGCCGAGCCTGTGGGCGAAGAAATAGCGGTGGACCCGCTCGCCCGCGCTGTCGGCATCTTCGAGCGGGCGCGCGGAGGCCCACAGCCGGACCGCGTCCACGCCGATGTCAAAGGCCAGCTCGGTCTCGTTGTAGCCGTAGTTGCTGAGCCCGATGCCCTCGATCCCGACCGGGCCCCAATTCCGGTCCATCTGCCCGTAGAACACGCTGCCGTACTTGAACTGCGCGCTCAAGTAAGCCTCGGGCATGCGCCACGCCAGCTCCAGGTCGCGCCGGCCGGGCCACTCCGGGTCGTCGGGGATCCTCGGCTCCGCGGCCAGACGACTGACCATGGCGAATGCGCCCATGCTCGCCTCGCCGGTGAACTCGGCGTAGGGGCGGACTCCGTCCGGACCGAGAGGATGGTACACGTCGCGGCGGATCTCGGTGTAGGCCTGGCCGCCGGCGCGGGCCCCGAGCTGCCAGCGCGTCGAGTCGGTCGGCTCGTCGAGCTCGGTGCGGAGCCGGCGGATCAGTGCCGCGCTCGCCGCGCCGGCGGTGTCGGCACCGGTCAGCACCCGCACCGCATCGGCGCGGCGGAACGGTCGCACCATGGGCGAGGGGTCCGCAACGTCGCCGCGGGCGATCAGATGCTCGAGCAGTGGGAGCCGCGGGTCGTCGAGCGGGACGTAAGGCGACGACTGCGCCGCGCCGCGCGCGGGGGTGAGCGCACCGAAGAGGGCGGCGGCGAGCCAGGCGTGATGGTGGCGGGGCATCGGCGGGGAAAGGAACAGGATCGCGGCAAGAGTGTCAAAGGCGGGGCAGATTATCTTGCCACCACGCGGGCGCATTGGATGCGGCACTGCCTCCCGGTCGAGGTACCTTCGCATGGCGAAACAAGACAATCTGGATCCGCAAACGCGGGACCTGGTCCGCTTCGCCGCGGCCATCGCGCAAGGCTACGAGCCCGAGCTGCGCGACCGCGTGGGGCCGCTTCGCGCCTCGCAGGTGCCGGCGGCGTGGGTCGAGGAGCTGCTGCTGCAATCGGTGCTCATGGTGGGGTATCCCCGCGCGCTCATCGCGTTCACGGTGTGGCGCAAGTTCAGCGCGCTCACCGCGCCCGATGCCGACATCGGACAGGACTACAGCCAGGTGAACGAGTGGACCCGGCGGGGTGAGGAGGTCTGCGCGCGCGTGTACGGCGACAACTACTCCAAGCTTCGCGACAGCGTGCGGGCGCTCCACCCCGCCATCGACTCGTGGATGATCACCGAAGGCTACGGGCGAACGATGGGCCGGCCCGGACTCGATCTCCTGCGGCGGGAGCTCTGCACCGTCGCGCAGACGGCGGTGCTCGAGGCTCCGCGCCAGCTCCACTCGCACCTCCGCGGCGCGCTCAACGCGGGCGCTTCGTTCGGCCAGATTGACGGTGTGCTCTCCATCGTGAATCCGCTCCTGTCCTTCGACCAGTGGAAGAAGATCAAGGAGCTGTGGCGCTCCGTCCGCGAGGGGTGGTCGCCGGGGAACTGATGTTCATCGATCGTGCGGTCGTGCGGGTGGTGGCCGGCACCGGCGGGTCCGGCGCCAGCTCCTTCGCGCGCTTCAAGTACAAGCCCAAGGGCGGGCCGGACGGCGGAGACGGCGGGCACGGCGGCAGCATCTACGTCCGCGGCGACGCCAACCTCGCGACCCTGCTCGACTACCGCTATCGCAACCTGTGGAAGGCGGAGCGGGGGGAGCACGGCAAGGGCAAGACCCAGACGGGCGCCTCGTCCGCGGACGTGTTTCTGCCGGTCCCGCCCGGCACCATCGTTCGCGATGCCGACACCGGCGAGCGGCTGGGAGAGGTGCTCCGCGCGGGCGACACCTTCCGCGTCGCCAGAGGCGGCCGGGGCGGCCGGGGCAACGCGCGGTTCGCCACGTCCACCCACCAGGCGCCGCGCGAATGGGAGCCGGGCGAGGAAGGCGAGGAGCGCTCCATCGAGCTGGTGCTCAAGCTCATCGCCGACGTGGGCCTGGTCGGAGAGCCCAACGCCGGGAAAAGCACTCTGCTCTCGGTCATCTCGGCGGCGCGTCCCAAGATTGCGGACTATCCCTTTACCACCCTCGAGCCCAACCTCGGCGTCGTCGGTCTTTCGGGGCATCGGAGCTTCGTCGTCGCCGACATCCCGGGCATCATCGAAGGGGCACACCAGGGCAAAGGACTGGGGCTGCGGTTCCTGCAGCACGTGGAGCGCACCCGGGTCCTGGCCTACCTCATCCCGCTGGACAGTTCCGATCCGCAGGGCGTCTACGACCGCCTCCGCCACGAGGTGGGCCAATACAGCGGGGCGCTCGCGGCCACTCCCCACGTCGTTCTGCTCACCAAGCGCGA
>DATLHD010000102.1:0-5291 GCA_035540075.1 Gemmatimonadales bacterium | reverse complement strand
CTCGGGCGTACGCAGCAGGATCTCGCGCACCTGGCCCGCGATCTCGAAGGGCGTGAGGTTCCGGCGGTAGCCCATCAGGCCAGTGGCGCAAAAGGCGCAGCGGAGCGCGCACCCTGCTTGCGAGGAGATGCAGAGCGTCCGACGGCCGCCGCTCGGGATCAGGACGGACTCGATGGCCTCCCCGTCTCCCAGCCGCCAGAGGTACTTCCGTGTCCCGTCGGCGGATTGCTGAATCACGTCGTCGCGGAGCCGGGGAAGGGGATGGGTCTGGTCCAGCTCCGCCCGGAGTGCCACCGGAAGCTCGGTGGCTTGCGCCCAGGACTCTATCGGAGCCACCCACAGCCTCCGTACCAGCTGGTCCGCCCGGTAGCGCGGCAAGCCGCGCTCCGCCAGCCAACGGGTGATGGTCGCGCGGGCCTCGACGGGAGTGAGGTCGAGCGGAGAGCGGGGAGCGGGGTGATCGGTCACAAGAGCCTAGCCGGGGAAAGAGCGGGCCGGTCGCGGAAGCGCCGCCATCAGGCGAAGATAGCCCGCAATGCCGGGGCGGAGAAGCCCGCGCCGAAGGGCTAACCGCAAGGCGCGATTTGCATTGCACCCCCTCCCTGCGGCGGTTACGTTTGTCCCATGCTCCCCGGTGCGGCGTCGTGCTGCTGACCGAGCTTCTGACCCCCGATCGGCTGGTGGTGCCGCTCACGGCCCGCGATAAACGGGCGGCGATCTCCGAGCTGACACGGCACCTGGTAGCGCGAGCCGGCGGCGACTTCGACCAGGTCCTGGGCGCCATCGAGGAGCGGGAGTCGGTGCTCACCACCGGCATCGGCTTCGGGGTGGCCATTCCCCACGCGCGCTCGGCCGCCGTCAGGGAGCTGACCGTGGTCGGCGGGGTCAGTGAGACGGCCGTGCCCTTCGACGCCATCGACGGCGAGCCGGTACGCCTGTTTTTCCTCATCGTGGGCCCCGACGCGTCCGCCGGGCTCCACGTCAAGCTTCTGAGTCGCATCGCCCGGTTGGTACGGAGGGACAACGTCCGCCAGCGGCTGGTCGACGCCCGGACCCCAGATGAGTTCTATAGCATCCTCGTCGACGCCGAAGCGCGCTAAGCCCGCCGCGACCGCCCTTCGCTCTCACCTGGCCGGTGCTCTTACCCGTGCGGAGGTCGGCCGCGAGGTGCGCCTGGCCGGCTGGGTCCACCGGCGCCGCGACCTCGGCGGCCTGGTCTTCGTCGACCTGCGCGATCGGGCAGGCCTGGTCCAGGTTGCCTGCAACCCTGCGTGGACGCCGCCGGACGTGATGAGCCGGGCGGCCGGCCTCGGCGCCGAGACGGTGGTGCTCGTCCGCGGCACCGTGGAGCTCCGGCCGGAGCCGTCGCGAGATCCCTCGCTGGTCTCGCGCGAGGTGGAGGTGCACGTCGCCGGCATCGAGGTGGTCGGCCCCGCGCAGACGCCTCCGATTCCGGTGGCGCGGAAGGAGAAGGAGGACCTCCCGGCGGAGGAGCTCCGGCTTCGCCACCGGGTGCTGGACCTGCGTCGTCCCGAGCTGCAGCGCAACCTCATCCTGCGCCACCGGCTGATGCAGGCCACGCGGCGCTATTTCGACGGTCTCGCTTTCCTGGAGATCGAGACGCCGATCCTCACCAAGCCCACGCCCGAGGGCGCGCGCGACTACCTGGTGCCCAGTCGGGTGCACCCAGGCGAGTTCTTCGCGCTGCCCCAGTCGCCCCAGCTCTACAAGCAGCTGCTCATGGTCGCGGGGCTCGATCGCTACTTCCAGATCGCCCGTTGCTTCCGGGACGAGGACCTGCGTGCCGACCGGCAGCCGGAGTTCACCCAGATCGACATCGAGGCGTCGTTCGTGGGGCTCGAAGACGTGCTCGGCTTCGGCGAGGGGATGGTGGAGGCCCTGTGGGCCGAGGCCGGCCAGACGGTGGAGCTGCCGATCGAGCGGCTGCGCTACGGCGAGGCGATGGAGCGGTACGGAAGCGACAAGCCCGACCTTCGGTTCGGCCTGGAGATCTTCGATGCCACCGAGGTGTTTCGCCCGGCCGACTTCGCTATCACCCGCGCGGCCATCGCCGGCGGTGGACGGGTGCGCGGGATCCGGGTGCCGGGCGGCGCGTCGCTCACCCGCAAACAGGTGGACGAGGTGGAGGCCGCCGCGAAGACGCTGGGCGCGGCGGGTGTGCTTCGGCTGAAGCTCGCCGGGGGAACCCTCGAAGGAGGTCCGGCCAAGTATCTCGGTCCCGACGCTGCCCAGGCACTCGGGCTCGCCGAGGGCGATCTCTGCCTCCTCGTGGCGGGGCCGGACCGCGTGACCAGCCCGGCCCTCGACCGCGTCCGTCACGAAGTGGCGAGCCGGCTGAATCTCGCCCCCGAGGGCGTGAACCGCTTCGTGTGGATCGTGGATTTCCCGCTCTTCGAGCGGGACCCCGCGACCGGCGCGCTGGGGTCGGTCAACCACCCGTTCACCGCGCCCCACCCCGACGATCTGCATCTCCTCGATACTGCTCCCGAGCGGGCGCGGGCGCTGGCGTACGATCTCGTGCTCAACGGCACCGAGCTGGGCGGGGGAAGCCTTCGCATTGCCGATCCCGGATTGCAACGCCGGATCCTCGGGCTGCTTGGCATCAGCGAGGAGGTCGCGGAGCAGCGGTTCGGCTTCCTGCTGGAGGGGCTCCGCGCCGGTGCCCCGCCGCACGGCGGGTTCGCCTTCGGGCTGGACCGCATCGTGATGCTGCTGGCGGACGCGGACTCGCTCCGCGACGTCATCGCGTTTCCCAAGACCACCGCGCAGCGCGCCCTGTTCGAGGGTGCCCCTTCGCCGGTGGACAGCAAGGACCTCGAGGAGTTGCACCTGGAGGTCCAGGTACCACGGTCCTGATATGACCGACGACATCTCACAGCGCATTTCGGCCGAAGGCGCCGATCCGTTGCTCTTCGCAGGGGTGAACGACAGCAACCTGCAGGAGCTGCAGCGGACGCTCGGCGTGCGGATCTCGTTCCGCGGCGACTCGGTCACGGTCGCGGGCACGGCGGAGCAGGTGGAGCGCGCGACGCCGGTGGTGCAGGGACTGATCGACCTGGCACGCATCGGCGAGCCGGTCACTCCGGACGACGTGTACCGGCTCGCGGCCGATACGCCCAGTGCCGACACGTCGCCCGCCACCGACGGCAAGATCGTCCTGCCCGGCTTGCGTCGGGCCATCGCGCCCAAGACGCAGGGCCAGCGGGACTACCTCCAGGCGATCGCCAACCACGACATCGTGGTGAGCATCGGCCCGGCGGGGACGGGAAAGACTTACCTCGCCGTGGCGAAGGCGGTCGAGGCGCTGGCCCGCAAGCGAGTCAAGCGCATCATCCTGGCTCGACCCGCCGTGGAGGCGGGCGAGTCGCTGGGCTTTCTCCCCGGCGACCTCCAGGCCAAAGTCGATCCTTACCTCCGGCCGCTGTACGACGCGCTGGAGGACATGATGCCCCACGACCGGGTGCAGCGCGCTCTGGAGACCCGGACCATCGAGATCGCGCCGCTGGCGTACATGCGCGGGCGCACGCTGGCCGACGCGTTCATCATCCTGGATGAGGCGCAGAACGCGACCGGCGCCCAGATGAAGATGTTCCTCACCCGGCTCGGGGTGAACAGCAAGACCGTGGTGACCGGCGACAAGACGCAGATCGATCTGCCTCGCCGGGAGGAGTCGGGACTGGTGCAGGTGGAGCGGGTGCTGCCCGGGATCGAGGGCATCGCCTTCTGCTATCTGCACGAGACCGACGTGGTACGGCATCGCCTGGTGCGGGAGATCATCCGGGCCTATGCGGAAGACCAGAGCGGCTGATGTCGCCGAGTGATCGGGACCTGCCGAGCGCGGAGGCGCGGCGGAGCCATGGCGCGTCCATCCGGTTCCACCTGGTCCGCTGGCTGCCGCTCGTGGGCGCCGCGCTCGTGGGCTATCTCGCCTTCCCGCCGCCGGCGGTGGTGGTCACGGCCCTGCCGCAGGTGGGCCAGGTCGCCGACCGCACCGTGGTCGCGCCGTTCTCGTTCGAGACCCGCAAGTCCTCCGAGGAGATCGCCAGCGAGGGCGAGTCGCGGGCGCTCAGCGTCCGGCCGGTCTATCGCTACAGCCCCACCGCCTACGACTCGGCACTCGGCGCCGCGCGCTCGTTCTTCGCCGAGCTGGAGCGCGCCGAGCAGCAGGGTCCCGATCTCCTGCGGTCGGTGGCGGCCGCGCGGGCGAGCCTGGGTCCATCGGAGACCACGTATCTCACGGTGGAGGCGCAGCGACGACGGGTCCAGGCGATCGTCACCCACTTCCTGGCCGAGACGCTCTCGCGCGGGGTGGCCGACGCCGGCGTGCTGCGGGGCGAGCCCGCCCGGCAGCTGAGTCTCCGGCGCGGCGAAGGCGAGCGCGCGATTCCCCGGGACTCCATCCTTACCTTCGCCGATCTGATCGACCGGGCGGAGGCGGCCGCGACCAACCTCAACGATCCCGTCGGGCAACGGACGGTCAGGCGCCTCGTCGCGACGTTCTACCAGCCGACCGTGGTGCCCGATCTCGCGCTCACCGCCGCGCGCCGGGAGCAGCTCCGCGCGAGCGTGGATCGGGTGAAGTACTACGTGAGCGCGGGCGAGCGCATCACCACGGTCGGCCAGCCGGTCACCGAGGTCGCGCGGGCCAAGCTCGCGGCCCTGCTCGGCGAGCTCGCCGAACGGGGCAGCGGTCACCCGCTGCTGCGCGGCGCCGCGGGCGCGCTCCTGTACAATGCGCTGGTGATGGCGGCGTTCTGGCTCCTGATCTTCTTCTATCGCCGGCGCACCTACAACCGACTGCGCGAAATGGTGTTCTTCGGCATCCTGTTCGCCCTGGTTCTCCTGCTGACGGCGGGGCTCTATTCGGCCTTCCCGGGGCGACCGGAGCTGGTGCCGATTCCCTTCGCGACGATCGTGGTGACCCTCCTCTACAGCGGGCAGGTGGGCGTGGCGGCCGCCATGACGCTCGCGATCCTGCTCGACGGGCAGTGGGCGATCCGGGACAGCGCCGTCCTCTTCTTCGGGCTGGTGAGTGGCGTGGCGGGGGCCGTAGGGATCCGGGTCGTGCGTCGCCGGCGGCATCTCTACTTCACGATCGGAGTGATGGCCGCGGCCTCCGTGCTCGCCTCGCTGACAGTCGGCCTGATCCAGGGATGGGGCACGACCATGATCATCGCCAGCGCATTCCTCGGCGTGCTCATGTCGCCCGCCACCGCGTCGCTGGCCATGATCGTGACGCCGATCGCCGAGTCCATCACCCGGATCACCAC